>JBDTTM010000262.1:0-5988 GCA_039930605.1 Bacteroidota bacterium | reverse complement strand
CAGGGCGCCATTGTAAGCAAAGTTCATTTTGAAAAAATAATGAACTGCATAGCCATTGCCAAAGAAGAAGGTGGCACCATCTTATGCGGCGGAAATGCAGTTAAGCTGGAAGGTAGATGTGAAAATGGATTTTTTATTGAACCCACTATTATTGAAGGCTTGGATCAAAACTGCAGAACCAACCAGGAGGAAATTTTTGGCCCGGTTGTTACCATTCAGCCTTTTGATACCGAAGAAGAAGCAATAGCACTGGCCAATGCAACTGGTTACGGCCTGTCTGCAACTATCTGGACACAGGATATTGGCAAAGCAAACCGTGTTGCATCTAAAGTAGAAGCTGGTATTATCTGGGTGAATTGTTGGCTGGTAAGGGATTTGCGTACGCCTTTCGGTGGAGTAAAAAACAGTGGTGTGGGCAGAGAAGGCGGATGGGAAGCGTTGAGATTTTTTACTGAAGCAAAAAATGTTTGTATACAATTTTAAATTCAACGCAGAGAAAATTAGAAGCAGAGAATGTGCAGAGTAAAGTCTTAAGCAAAGTAAAAAAGATCAGCGAAAACTCTTTTCCTCTTTTTCTCTGCGTTAAAACCGCTAAAAATATCATGAGTGAGATAATAAATACTGATGCAGCAGCAAAGCCTTTAGGTGCTTACCCTCATGCAAGGCGTGTAGGAAATTTATTATTCCTTTCCGGCATTGGCAGCAGGAGTGCAAAAGACAACTCCATCCCTGGATTAGAACAGGATGCTGATGGGAATATTTTTAACTACGATATAGAAGCCGAAACCCTGCAGGTTTTTGCCAATGTAAAAGCCGTGCTGGAAGCCAGCGGCAGCAGTTGGGATAAGATTGTTGATGTTACCGTTTTTTTAACCAACATGAAAAAAGATTTTCCGGTTTACAATAAAATTTATGGCGAGCATTTTAAAGATGTGCAGGCATGCAGGACTACTGTAGAAGTAAAAAGTTTGCCAACGCCAATAGCGATTGAATTAAAAGTGATTGCTACCATTGATTAAAAACATAAGAATGACATTTGAGAATAGTTTAGATTTTGCCAAACAATTAGATGCTGCTGATCCACTAAGAGATTTTCGTTCCAAATTTTATATCCCGATCATTAACGGTAAAGAATGCATTTACTTCACCGGTAATTCGCTTGGACTCCAGCCAAGAAAAACCCAGGATTATATTCTCAGGGAATTGGAAGACTGGGCAACTTACGGAGTTGAAGGACATTTTCATGCGGGGATTCCCTGGTATCATTACAAAGATTTTTTATCAGAATCCGTTGCGCGGTTGCTGGGAGCTAAAAAAGAAGAAGTGGTAGTGATGAATTCGCTTACTGTAAACCTCCACCTGTTGCTGGTTTCATTTTACCGTCCCACGCAAAAAAGATTTAAAATTATTTGTGAATACGATGCATTCCCTTCAGATTTGTATGCTGTGCAGTCGCAGGCTACAGTAAATGGTTTCGATCCTGATGATGCAGTTATTTACCTGAAACCCCGAACTGGAGAATATTGTTTACGCACAGAAGACATCCTGCAAGCAATTGAAGATGCAGGTGATTCACTTTCAACAGTGATGCTGGGGGCTGTGAATTTTTATACCGGTCAATATTTTGAGTTAGAGAAAATTACAACTTCAGCTCACAAAGCCGGCGCTACCTGCGGATTTAATCTTGCGCATGCTGCCGGAAATGTGATGATGGAATTGCACAACTGGAATGTGGACTATGCCTGCTTCTGCAGCTACAAATATTTGAATGCAGGTCCGGGAAGTGTATCAGGTATTTTCGTTCACGAAAAAAATTTAGGAAAAAATCTTCCCCAGTTTGCGGGCTGGTGGGGCAATGATCCGGAGACACGATTCAAAATGCCCAGAAAATTTGAACCGGTGAAAGCTGCATCAGCATGGGCATTGAGCAACGACCCTGTTTTGAGCATGGCAGCATTGAAATCTTCTCTGGATATTTTTGATGAAGCAGGAATTGAAAACCTGAGGGCGAAAAGTGAGACGCTGACGGCCTATCTTGAGTTTATTATTCAGCAACTTACTTTGAAGTTGGAAACCAGAAATTTGAAATTGGAAATTATAACTCCGCAGGAAAAATCCCGGCGTGGATGCCAGTTGAGTATTGTTTCGCATGGCCTGGGAAAGGATTTATTCAACCAGTTGACAGCTGCCGGGGTGATTTGCGACTGGCGCGAACCCAATGTGATCAGGGCTGCACCGGTTCCGTTGTACAATTCATTTGAAGATGTATTCCGGTTTGGGGAAATAATTGAAAAGATATTGATGAATTGATAACTTTGGGAAAAGAACGGTGGCTAAAGCCAAAAAATAATGGTTTCCTATCCGCGAACTAAAGTTCGCGGGAATGAAAAAATAGAAAAAATTCCCGGGCTAAAGCCCGATTGCAAATAACTGAAGAAGTATAATCCAATGTCTCAAAAAAATATTTCCATCATTGGCTCGGGATTAGTCGGAAGTTTGCTTGCGATCTATCTTGCGAAACGCGGGCATAAAGTTGATGTCTTCGAGCGCCGGGGAGATATGCGCCATGAAAAAATGATTGCGGGTCGCTCCATCAACCTGGCATTGAGTGACCGCGGGTGGAAGGGATTGGAAGCCGTCGGCATCGGGGATGAAATCAGGAAGGTTGCCATCCCGATGAATGGAAGAATGATTCATACCATAACAGGTGAAATAAATTACCAGCCTTATGGAAAAGGCAACCAGGCGATCTGGAGTGTTTCGCGGGGTGGATTGAACTGCGAACTGATGACGCTTGCCGAAAGAAATGAAAATGTAAAAATTCATTTCAATGAACGGTGTGCTCACCTGGATGTCCGCTCGGGCAAAATTGAATTTGAAAACCAGCTCACATCAGCAAAAAATTTTCATGTAAGTGATCATGTGATCGGAGCAGATGGCGCCTTCTCAGCTGCACGGCTGCAACTACAGCTTCAGACTGATCGCTTTGAATATTCACAGCATTACCTGGAACATGGATACAAAGAACTTGTGATACCTGCCGGCGCAGGAGGGAAATTCCTGCTGGAGAAAAACGCCTTGCACATCTGGCCGCGTGGAGGATACATGCTCATTGCACTTCCGAATATGGACGGAAGTTTTACCTGCACTTTATTCTTTCCTTTTAATGGGGAGTATTCATTTGCTGCATTGAGCGACAAGAAAAAAGTGAAAGAATTTTTCGAAAAAATATTTCCGGATGCTGTGCCATTGATGCCGACATTGGAAGAAGATTTTTTCGATAATCCAACGGGATCTCTGGTAACTGTGCGCTGTGCACCATGGAATTTCAAAGACAAACTTTTACTGATCGGGGATGCTGCACATGCCATCGTACCATTCTATGGACAAGGGATGAACTGCGGCTTTGAAGATTGTCATGTATTTGACGGAATGATAGACGATCACAACGACTGGTCAAACCTGTTTTCCGAATTTGGAAAATTACGCAAGCCGAACAGCGATGCAATAGCAGACATGGCAGTAGATAACTTCATTGAGATGCGCGACCTGGTTGGTGATCAAAAATTTCTCCTCCGGAAAAAGATTGAAGCGCTCATCAACCAAAAGCATCCTGAACTCTGGACACCCCAATATACGCTAGTCACTTTTTCTCCTGAGGTACCTTATGCGGAAGCCCAACGGTTGGGACGGCATCATAATACGGTGATGGACCGGGTGATGGAGATTCCGGATATAGAGAAGAAGTGGAATACAGAGGAGGTGGAGCAGTTGATTTTGTCGATGATGTGACGATGAGAGGATGAGATGATTTGAAGATGTGCAGATTTGAGGATGAGCAGCCATACCCAGATGTAAAATTCTCAAATGAAGATAAAGCAGTTTCCAACGAAGCGAAACAGCAAGTAATCCAGCCCCGATGGGCGGCAGGCAGGGGACAGGAGGTGATCAGGGCTCGCCCGTTTCGCTCCAAATTTTTTTAACCTATCTTCGCCCCTCACCCGAACACATTCCGGTACCACTTTTCGCAATTCGAATATTCGTTTGAGTTATTCGATATAAGATAGTGTAGTCTGATTATCAGTGTGTTACGAATTTCATCTCCAATCAAAATGTCAAATATTGTTGCCATCGTCGGTCGTCCAAATGTAGGAAAGAGCACGCTCTTTAACCGTCTCATTGAATCGAGGCAGGCCATTGTAGATGAGCAAAGCGGTGTGACTCGTGACCGTCATTATGGGTTTTCGGAATGGGGTGGAAAAACTTTTTCCGTGATTGATACCGGCGGATATGTGCGAGGAAGTGATGACATTTTTGAGGGCGAAATCCGCAAACAGGTCGAAATAGCGATTGAAGAAGCGAATGTAATCCTGCTTATGGTGGATGTTGAATCCGGAATTACAGACCTTGATGATGCTGTAGTAAAAATGCTTCGCAAAGGGAAGAAGAAAGTTTTTCTTGTCGCCAATAAAGTAGACAACCCGCAACGCATTCCTGCTGCATCAGAATTTTATAAATTCGGTTTGGGAGAACCATTTTGTATCTCGTCTGTAAGCGGCAGTGGCACAGGCGAATTGCTGGATGCGCTCATCAGAGAATTCCCGGAGAGTATTGAAGATCCGAATGCAGGTCTTCCGAAGTTTGCAATTATTGGTCAACCAAATGTAGGTAAGTCATCGTTGCTCAACATGCTCGTTGGAGAAGAGCGCAGCATTGTAACACCGATTGCCGGCACAACACGCGATACGATTAATAAACGTTATAATAAATTCGGTTTCGATTTTGTATTGATTGATACTGCCGGTATCAGGCGGAAAGCCAGGGTGAAAGAAGACCTGGAATTTTATTCCGTGCTGCGTTCGCTGCGTGCGATTGAAGATGCTGATGTCTGTCTGTTTATGCTCGATGCTGAAAGCGGAATCAATGCACAGGATTTAGCCATCTTCCATCTTATAGAGAAAAACCGCAAAGGTGTTGTGATCATTGTAAACAAATGGGACCTGATGGAGAAGGACCAGGATTCTGCCAAAAAATTCACCGACACTATCAGGGAGAAGATTACACCGTTCAGCGATGTACCTATTATCTTTACGAGTGTGAAAACTAAACAGCGGATCCAGAAAACATTGGAAACTGCGGTTGAAGTTTTCCGGCACCGATCCGAGCGGATTCCTACTCATAAACTCAATGAAATATTGTTGCCTATTATCGAGCGCACGCCTCCGCCATCTACCAAAGGGAAGCACATCAAAATAAAATACGTCACCCAGCTACCTACTTATACACCACAGTTTGCTTTTTTCTGTAACCTGCCACAATACATCAGCGAGAGTTACACCCGTTTTATTGAAAACAAGATGAGGGAAAACTTTCCGTTGAGCGGGGTTCCTATTGAAATTTATTTCAGGAGTAAGGTGAAGGAAGATGAGGAATAAAAAGTTACAAGTCACAAGTCACAAGTTACAAGTTACAAGTTACAAGTTGAAGATAGAAGATAGTTCATTACAAATAAATTTTATCTGTCATGCAACTTTTGGGGGGGAGAAATGGCACTTACTGCAAATCTCTTCTTTATAACTGAATCAACTTTTTTAACTTTTAAGAGATATATGGTGTTGCATGCTTGCCTTGCATGAAGCACCTTTTTTTATTTTACCATTTGTCCTGAATACAAAAGTTGTTGCTTTAATAAGGGGTCATGTGTAAAAATTCCACAGTCTCTACAACTGTTGCACCGAGCGGGATTGCGCTTTTCAAGTAATAATGAAGCAATTAGAATTTACATGAAGTCGGGCATAGTTTTTCTATTAAAGAGGAAAATCTTAAAATCTAACCCAATGAAAAAATCAATTCTCAACCCTGTCTACATTGTACTTGCATCTTTGATTTATTTTCTGATTGCATCAGCAGCGCTTGCACAGGTGCCAGGTACAGAAACCAAACAAGAAACCAACCTTGCTAAATATTGCACAAATTCCGAAAACGGTA
>JBDTTM010000261.1:0-5996 GCA_039930605.1 Bacteroidota bacterium | reverse complement strand
TACTTCATTCGCCTTGGTGGTTGTGATGTTGGTTGTGTCTGGTGTGATGTAAAAGATAGCTGGGATGCTTCAAAACATCCTCAAGTTTCTATTGATGAAATGGTGAAGCTGGCTGTTGATGCAAAAGCCAACAGGGTTGTCATTACTGGTGGAGAACCGTTGATATATGACCTCAACGAACTTACAACTGCTTTTCAGAAGAAAGGCATTCAAGTATTCCTGGAAACATCAGGCGCTTATCCATTGACTGGAACCTGGGATTGGATTTGTGTTTCGCCGAAGAAATTCAAAGCGCCGTTAGAATCTGTCCTTGCCAAAGCTGATGAGTTGAAAGTAATTGTTTTTAATAAAAGCGATTTTCATTGGGCGGAAGAACATAAAGCGAAAGTTTCATCTTCTTGCAGATTGTACTTGCAGCCAGAATACAGCGTGTTGGATAAAATGCTTCCACAAATTATTGAATATGTGAAGCAGCACCCGGAATGGAGCATTTCTTTGCAGACGCATAAGGTTATGCAGATTCCGTGAGGAAAATTTCTCGCAAAGGCGCAAAGATCGCCAAGACTTTAGCGACAAAAACCCTTGCAAATTTTGCACAATAAAATAGTTTCCCTATTGAAAATTCTTTCAGGCTGTTCTTTGCGCCTTTGCGAGAAAATATTACTACGAATTCATAAACCTCGCAACCAGCGAATGAAACTGGTGAACACCTTTTTCCCTTGTAGGAGAAAATCTTCCTGACTCATAAAATCGTGAACTGATGCCGCGCTGGACATTCTCAACGACGAATTCATCTTCGCGTTCTACTTTATCCAACAAAGCTCCTGCGCCTTTGTCAAATTTCGTTTCATCATAGATATAAGTGAGGAATGAAACTTTGCACTGCCGTTCACTCATCGGTTTTACAATATTGATGCTCACGCCCCAGGGATAGAAGTTGAACATCATATTCGGAAAAATCCAGAAATAATAAGCGGCAATATTTTTTCCATGATCGATATGTCCTTTCGGTAAATCAAAACATTCATGCGATTCATCACTCATTCCAATTTGGAGGTTACAGTAATCATACAGGACAGTTGTATAGTTTTTATAATCCAGCACCTTGTTCAAATCAGGGTGTACAAACGGAATATGAAACCCTTCTAAATAGTTGTCACAATAAAGCACCCAATGCGCATTCACCAGGTACTCCCTGGAGTATTCAGCAGCATACCTGAATTGGGAAACAGGAAGAAATCCAATTCGTTCATCCATTTTCGCCAGCACATTTTTCAATTCGAATGTTGGCTGAAGGGAAACAAAAGGAAACTGGTTCCATTGCAATACATTTACTTTATGCAGGTCATCACATTCTCCAGGGAAATTTTGTGCTCCGGAAAATTCAGGCATAGATTCGAATTTTCCATCGGTGCTGAACCTTCTGCCATGGTAATTGCAGACAAACTTCTTGTACTTTCCTGCATGATCAACGAGTACATTGCCGCGGTGCGTACAAACATTACTGAAGCAACTGAGCGTATTCGATCCGCTGCGAACCAGCATCAAGGGTTCATTGAGGTACCCAGGCATTAAATTGAATGGAAAAACATCTTCCGGTTGCTGCGCACTTTCCCCTGATTCAACCAATTGCCAGCTTGCGGCGAATATTTTTTCCTTCATAAGGTCGAAAAGCTCCTTGCTTTGGTAAAACGAAGAAGGCAGGGTAGAGGCAAGGGTAATATCCGGATTGATTGCTGTTAGTTTCATATGTGGTTGCAAGATAATAAGAGAATTGGTTAGTACATTTGCGAAGAAAATTCGCAAGTCAGAATTCACAAATCATAAGTCAGCCATACCGATTTCAATTCTCGTATCTAATATCTCACATCTCTTCATGGACTTCATCTCACAAAACATTGTTGAATATGCAGAATCACATACAACTGCAGAATCTTCAGCATTAAAAGACCTCAACCGGGAAACACATTCAAAGATCCTCATGCCACGCATGCTCAGCGGGCATTTACAGGGAAGAGTGCTGGCTATGTTCAGCCAGATGCTGAAGCCAAAGCGAATACTGGAGATCGGAACTTACACAGGTTACTCAGCAATCTGTCTCAGTGAAGGTCTCGCAGCAGATGGATTGCTTCATACCATTGATATCAATGAAGAATTAACTCCCATGGTAAAAAAATATTTTGCCCTTGCCGGAGTGGAGAGAAAAATTAAAATGCATACAGGAGATGCTGTGCAAATTATTCCGGGATTGGATGAAACTTTCGATCTCGTTTTTATTGATGCTGATAAAAAAAATTATTCAGTATATTTTGACCTGGTCATTTCTAAGGTCCGCAAGGGAGGAATCATCATCGCCGACAATGTCTTGTGGAGCGGAAAAATCCTGGAAGCTGTTTCCGGAATGGACAGCGATACAAAGGCAATTGCGGAGTTTAACCATAAAATTCAGTCAGACAACAGGGTAGAAAATGTACTGTTGCCCATCAGGGATGGCTTGATGGTAATGCATGTGAAATAATATTTGGATAAAAGGAGAAAAACTTTTTTATATTTGGCTTCCGATTCAAGGTTTCTGTTTAACAACCTGCATAGGCAACAAATGATAGAAATCTATACAAGCGTATTCCTGTTTTTAGTTGCAGGATTTGTTACCGCAAAAGATGTCGAAAAAAATATTGCCTTTCAGGTAGCGAAAAATTTTTATCGGCAGGCTGCACGCTTCGTCATCGGCGACAAATGCACTTTCATTGGGTTATGACTGTAAGGCGCAAACCAATAAATTCAATTCAAGATTTGATATCGAAGAATGAAGACAGGTAACCGGATTATTACTACTGCGGTTTTTCTCCTCTTGATGTCCTGTTCATCAAAGCAGACAACTACCAATCAAAGGCCGGCCAATAACAACTCGAAACCGGCAGATGTCACGACGTCAGTCCCGGCAAATTCGATGGCTTCACCAACTGTCGTGAACGATAGTTTGGGATCCCGGGGAGAAACAAACATGGTTTTACCCGGAGATGGCAAGATCAGCTACCTGGGCGAACAGGCAATCATCTATAAAACAGTGAAAGACTTCAGTAGGAATGTTCCGGTAACGATGAATGCGGAGAAGACTATAATACTTGCTTATCCGGCTCCGAAGGATATCTATTATCAGGGCAAACTTGCTGTACCGGAAAAACTCAAGGATGGTTTCTGGCTTGACAACAGTGGCGTCAATGTGAATTCAGTTTTTTTAGAATTGACATACGATGAATATTCAAAGCTGAAAGAAGTTCCGCTTTTGACTGAATTGATGGACGCGATTGCAGATAAAAATCCGTTCACTGAAATCTATTCGTTGGGCACCCGCAGTAGTTTCAAAGAGGAAGTGAAAGAAATAAATGGAATTATTGAAAGAGGTGCGCTAAAAAAGTTTAAGAAAATCAAGTAAGAATCTTTGAAGTTAATTTTTTATCTATCGAATGAAATTTTTGCCACCAAGTCACCAAGTCACAAAGTAATTTATAAAACCTTTGTGGCTTGGTGCCTTAGTGGCAATACAGAAATCCTTAAAGTAACCGGAAATAATTACTTTCGTAACCTATGTCGCAATCACTCACCGGGCAGTTAAAGATTGATGCCTGTTTTTCTCCTCATCTATATCCAATTTACCGTGATGATGCAAGCATTGTTGTTATCATTGACATCCTGAGGGCTACTTCTGCAATATGCACTGCATTCCATCATGGTGCTGAGAAAATTATTCCTGTTGCTACAGTGGAAGAAGCCATGGAATATAAAAAGATGGGCTATCTAACAGGTGCTGAAAGGGATGCCATTCCACTCAATGGTTTTGATTTTGGCAATTCACCATTCAGTTACATGGGTGAGAATGTGAAAGGAAAAACAATTGCCATTACCACAACAAATGGTACGCAGGCAATTCATGCCGCCAAGGATGCATACAAAATTGTGATCGGTTCCTTCCTGAATTTAAAAGCACTTACCAATTGGCTTATCAGTGAAAAACGGGATGTACTTTTATTATGCAGTGGATGGAAAAATAAGTTTAATTTGGAAGATGCTCTTTTTGCAGGTGCAGTTACTGAAGAGATTCTTTCAAGCACAGACAATTATAAACTGGGAGATGCCTGTTTGGCATTGAAATATTTGTATGCCATGGCCAAAGACAGTCCTTATAAATTTCTCAACTATTCCTATCACAAAGAAAGGCTTGCACGACTGAACCTGAAGAAGGACATCAAGTATTGCCTGACGCCGAATATCACCAATGTGATTCCTGTTTTGAAAGACGGGGCACTGGTTAACCTCGCTGCAGTGGAAGCCTGATCAGGAAAATAAATCCCGAATATTCTTTTTGCTACCTTGCATCGTGTATAAAATCGCATGAATAAAAAACTGCTCAGCTACGGAATTATTTGTTTGCTCCTGTTATCCTCGTTGTTTGTTTTCGCATGGGGATTCTGGGGACACAAGCGCATTAACAACAAGGCCTGTTTCACTTTGCCGCCTGAAATGTTTGGCTTCTATAAAAGACATATTGACTACCTCACTGAACATGCTGTAGATCCTGACAAGCGCAGGTATTCTGATCCCGAAGAAGCACCCCGGCATTATATTGATTTGGATCATTACAATTTTGGTATTCATTCAACAGATTCAATTCCTCATTATTGGAAGGATGCCGTTGCAAAGATGACAGAAGATACTTTGAAAGCCTATGGAATTGTTCCATGGCATATCAACGTGATGCAATACAGGTTGACAGATGCATTCAAAGAAGGGGATGTCGACCGCATCTTATATCTTTCTGCTTCACTCGGACATTACGTTGCAGATGCGCACGTTCCGTTGCATTGCAGTGAAAATTATAATGGACAGATGACGAACCAGGTGGGGATTCATGGTTTCTGGGAATCAAGAATCCCGGAAATGTTTGGAGAAGGCTATGATTACTTTACAGGTCGCGTGCATTACATCGCCAAACCACAGGAAGAAGCCTGGAAAATAGTGGCAGCCAGTTTTGCAGCATTGGATTCAGTGCTGACTTTTGAAAGAGAGTTGAATAAAAAATTCCCACAGGATCAGAAGTATGCATTTGAGCAGCGTGGTGCCACAACTTTAAAAGTCTATAGCCAGGAATATACAACTGCCTACAATACGATGCTGAATGGAATGGTGGAGCGAAGGATGCGCTCAGCAATCATTGAAGTCGGTTCGTTCTGGTACACCTGCTGGGTGAATGCGGGTAGTCCGGATCTCAGTGCAATCGAGCACAAGGAAATGTCGGATTCGATGAAGTCGAAAATGAAACTGGATGAGGAGATGTGGATGAAAGGCACGCTTCAGCCGAAAGGTCACGATGAAGACCATTGATTTCCCAATGAAAATTCTTTCCGCTGAACAGATCCGTTTGGCCGATGCATACACCATCGAACACGAACCTGTGGCTTCCATTGACCTGATGGAACGTGCTGCTTCAGCATGCGTGGAATGGTTATCAGCAAACTTGACCCGAAATTATTCTTTTAAAATGTTTTGCGGTCCCGGAAATAACGGTGGCGATGGATTGGCGATTGGCAGGTTGCTATTGACTTCTGGATTTGAAGTAAAAATTTTTATCGCCAGGCAAACAGATAAATATTCAAATGATTTCCTGGAGAATGAAAACAGGTTAAGAAAATTATTTCCATCAGCGATTCATGATATAAAATCTGAAAAAGATTTTCCGGATTTAGATTCAGTCGATTGTGTTTTGGATGCATTGTTTGGTACCGGATTATCAAAACCCATAACAGGATTATTTGCAAAGGTTATTGCTCATATCAATGCATCAGCTGCAGAAATCATTTCCATTGACATTCCCAGCGGATTATTTGCTGATCAATATGTCAATGAAGGTTCAATCATTGAAGCAGGTCACACACTTAGTTTTCAGCTTCCAAAACTTGCTTTCATGTTTGCTGAAAATGAAAAGTATGTTGGTGAAT
>JBDTTM010000260.1:0-6103 GCA_039930605.1 Bacteroidota bacterium | reverse complement strand
TGTTTTCATGAATGTGATTCTTCGAGGTGATTTTTAATTTGATGGAGCCGTATGCGAAGGTTAGAGATCCAGAAAGCAAGAAGTATCCAACCAATGACGGCAGGATAAAATACCATTCGCATATTATTGTCGAGGTCATATTTAGCAAAAGCAGGATTGCCACCATTGCCGGGATGAAGTGAATCGGTGAGACGAGGAAGAATGAAGATAAAAACAGTCATCAGTGCAAAAGCAAAAATACTGTATACGGCTGAAATCCGTGCACGTTTTTGTTCATCATCGATTGAATTGCGAAGCAGGAAATAGGCGAAGTAAACGAGCATGGTAGCGGCCGCGCCATTTAATTTTACATCATTTGTCCACCAGGCACCCCAGGTATATTTAGCCCAAAGACTACCGGTGAGCAAACCGAGGATTCCGAACACAACTCCAACCCGCGCATACTCTTCAGCTTTCACATCCAATGCAAGATCATTTTTGGATAAAAATTTAAAACTGAACCACAATGAAGCGATCATTACAGCAATCATCGCAAACCACATCGGCACATGAAAAAATAAGTTGCGGATCGTCTCATGCAGTATCGCCAGTCGCGGAACCGGAACGAGTAAACCTCCGGTAATGGTGAAGAACAAAAAAACTATGCAGATTATTTTAAGCCAGGATCTCACAAGTAGAAGTCAAAAGTCATAAGTTAGAAGTCACAAGTCACAAGTTACAAATCACAAGTTACAAGTATTAATTTTCAAATTGGACGATCTGTATCATTTGTAAATTCGTAAGCATTCGTTATTCGTACCATCACTCTCGCCAAAGGTATGGAAACAATAAATAACTCAAAGCCATAGTGAGCAGGTTGAGAGCGATGAGAATGATGAGGAATTTGTAATTCACGCTCCAGTCCAATCCGTCCATTGCATTTTTTGTGAATCGGATAATGGTAATCAGCAAGGGGATAAGAATGGGAAAAGACAGTATGGCCATGAGCGTGCTGTTTCCACCGGCCTTGCTTGCAATCGCAGAGATGAGCGTCATGATGCTTGCGAAACCCATGCAACCAAGTATCATCCCGATAATGAACATGGGCAAATCCTGGACTAAATCCCCAATGAAGATAGAGTAGAAGAGGAGGTTAATGAGTGAAAGGACCAACAAAAGCAAGACATTGTAAATCGTTTTCGAAATGATTACTGCTGATGCGCTTGAGAGAGTATAATAGTAAAGCAATCTTCCTCGATTTTCAGTCATGAAACTTTTCGCAACAGCATTTACAGAGGCAAAGAGCATGATGATCCAGAACAGTGCATTCCAGGTTGGTGGGTCAATGATTTGTTTGAATGACAGGAAGCAAACGAAGATGGTAGATATCACATACAGCAACAATCCATTGAATGAATATTTTGTTTTCCATTCGAGGGAGATTTCTTTGAGGATGAGACATTTAATTTCTTTCATAGAAAGGCCACGGGAAAAAGCGATAAATTTCTTTCCTGTGAAGAATGCGTTCAATAGTTATATTCTCATCAATAAAAGACAATCCTGAGCGGTAGTCGCCAAACCTGATTTTATAATAGTGAGGATATCCAGTCATTCGTTCTGCTTCTTTTAGCTCATTGAACTTTTTTAAAGTAGAAAGCTTAATGAAGACAAAATTTTCAATTTTTCTTCTCAATCGCATAGGGATATCAGCAAGGTCCTTCAGAAATCTCTTCTGATAAAAAATGATCATCCTGACTTTTTAATTTTCCTGTAATGACTTTTTGCTTCTGAAGCTATAATTGGTTTGTCTTTCGCGTTCGCTTTTATGAATTGCATCAACCCATAATTTTCAATTGCTTCTTCAATTTTATCAAATGTCTTGATATCTATCATAACGGCGATCTTTCTATTGTTCTCATCAAGTACATATTGTCTTGGAATTGCAGATGGTTTCATTCGGTCATTTTTATGTATTATCTCTGTCCAAAAATACATCTTTTCCCAAATGAAATGAAATTTCAGACATCCAATTTTTGTCAGGAAAAGAGGAAAGTAAAATATTGCCTTTCTAAAATAATAGTTGCTGAAGAAATTAATCAATTAAACTTCCCATTCCGTATGCCTCTCCGGTATTTCAATATTCTGATATCCTGCTTTCATCAGCGTTGCTTTCCATTCCGTTTGTACCTGCAACTCACCATGCACCAAAAACATTTTCTTTATTGCTTTTGGATCCTGGCAAGATAGGTATTGAAGCATTTCATTGTAGTCGGCATGGGCACTGTATGAATTCATGACTTCCACCTTTGCTTTTACATCGTAATCCTTTCCATAGATACGGACTTGTTTATCGCCGGCAGCGAGATGCCCACCTAAACTTGTCGGGGTGCAATAACCGACCATCATGATGGTATTTTTCGGATCACCGATATTGTTCAGGATGTGGTGTTTCACCCTACCTGCTTCAGCCATGCCGGAAGCAGAGATGATGATACATGGTTCATGCATATCATTGAGAGATTTGGATTCACTCGCTTCACGGACGTACTTCAATCCCCCGAAACCGAAAGGATCGGGATCAGTCTTCATGACTGCTTTGATATCCGCATTGAAACTTTCCGGATGGGCACGCATGATTTCTGTGGCATTGATGGAAAGCGGGGAGTCCACATACACCATGATATCGGGCAGCATGCGTTTGTTCTTCAGGTTATTGAGGACGTAAACGATTTCTTGTGTACGCCCTAGTGAGAAAGCAGGAATGATTAATTTTCCTCTCCTGGTTATGCAGGTATCAAGAATGATGTCGAATAATTTTTTTTCAGCATCCTCCGAACTTTTATGTAATCGGTTTCCATAAGTGGACTCACATAATATAATATCTGCCTGTGGAAATGGTTGAGGTGGAATCAATATCCTATCATTCGGCCTTCCGATGTCCGCTGAAAAGAAAATCTTTTTTGTTCCGGAATTTGATTTCACTGATAAGTTTACTGCTGCGCTTCCAAGAATGTGCCCTGAATCGGTATAGTGAAATTCAACTTCATCATTCAACTTAAATTTTTCTCCATAAGGAACAGTTTGCATCATCTCAATTGCCATGTCTACGTCCTGCTGAACATATAAAGGCAGGATGAGAGGTTGATTTTTTTCTTTTCTTCTTTTATTGACATACCGCAAATCACTTTCCTGGATGTGGGCTGTATCAGCGAGCATTACTTCACACAAATCTTTGGTGGCTGGGGTGCAATAAATTTTTCCTCTGAATCCTTGTTTTACGAGATATGGAATATTGCCGGAGTGATCAATATGAGCATGGGAGAGAATTAGAACATCCACCTCAGATGGATTAAAACCCAAATGCCTGTTGAGGTCATCCGTTTCCTTGCCCATTCCCTGGAAAAATCCACAGTCGAGAAGGATTTTTTTTCCTGAATCGGTCGTAACCAAATGCTTGCTACCTGTTACTGTTTGTGCGGCTCCGTGAAATGCTATTTTCATAATTAGAAGTTTGAGCGAAGATAGACTTTGAATTTGAAGATCTCTAAATTTGAAGATGTGCAGAAGAAAATGTGCAAATGTGTAGATGTGCAAGTGTTGAACAGTGAATACGTGTTCATTATAAATTCTTGCTTATAATTGAATACTTTTGTGCGTTGACTCATCACTAATCTCACATCTCCAGACTCTTTTTATGAAACTTGAATTACTGGTTTTCGCAGCGCATCCTGATGATGCTGAACTTGCCTGTGGTGGCACCATCATTAAACATGTGCAGGCAGGTAAGAAAACTGCTATTGTTGACCTCACCAGTGGTGACCTGGGTACAAGGGGCAGTGGAGAGTTGCGGTTAAAGGAAGCAGCAGCGGCTTCAAAAGTGTTGGGTATTTCTGTACGGGAAAACCTGGGCTATGCAGATGGTTTTTTTCAGAATGACGAAGCACATCAACGTGGAATAATTGCCATGATCCGCAAATACCAGCCGGAGATTATTATATGTACAGCAGCGAGTGACAGGCATCCGGATCATGGAAGAGCAGCGCAGCTTGTATCAGATGCAAATTTTTATTCAGGATTGATTAAAGTCGAAACGCTCCATGATGGAAAGAATCAACCGTGTTGGAGGGCGAAGGCTGTTTATCATACGATCCAGGACAGGTATATGAAACCTGATTTCGTAATTGACATCAGTGATGTGATGGATAAAAAAATGAAAGCCATTCATGCTTTCAAGAGCCAGTTCTATTCAGAGCCTTCGAAAGAACCGGTTACGCCTATTTCAACCAAGGAGTTTATTGATGGATTATTTGCGCGCGCTACTGAATACGGTAGAGCAATAGGAGTGAAGTACGCAGAAGGATTTACAACAGAAAGAATTATGGGGGTAAAATCTTTATTTGACCTGAAGTAATTATTCCACACACATCATTTTTGTTGCCGATTCATTTCCGGACTTTACAGAATAAAAATACAATCCGGGAGACAGTTCTGTTCCATCAAAGGTCAACGTTATTTTTCCTGCAGGCTGGTTTTTATTCACAGTACTTGAAAGGATTTGACCGAGAAAATTCGTGATCTCCACTTTTAAGTCAGATGAATTTGGAATTGTTACATCGACGCAACTCTTGTTTGAAAAAGGGTTCGGGTATGGTGAAGAAACAGAAAATGTCAAAGACTTAAAATTATTTTCTGCTACAGCATTTATCAATTGAATGCATTGTCCCGGATTGGCATATCCTGATACTGCTGCTCCACCGAGATAGGAAAAATAAACAGGATTATTGACTGAAGTAAAATCCAAAGAATCATAAACCATCGGGATGTTCTCATTGACTCCATCATTAATTGTATAATAACTGATATTTCCGAAATAGCACATGCCATCTGCCTGTAATCCCGTTCCTTCAGTAAAATTAAATTCATTTGTCCATAAATTCTGATCCACATCATATCCGACTGCGTGCATATCAGGAAAATTATTTAAACCTGGACCATAAAGCAAGGTATCAGTATCAAACCATGTAAAGAACAATTTTGAACCATCCCAACTGCGACTGAACTGTGCACGATTGTCTTCATACACGAATTGCATGTTTCCAAATGCGCCATAATAAGTTTCAGGATATGCCACCAGACAACCGTTCCATGCAAGGCCATTGTTCGTGGAGATGTCAAATATTCCCCATGACCGGCTAACGGGTTGGTTGAGCCAGTATGAAATTTCGTTTCCGATTGCATGTGGGAGGACAGGTAATACGACATGAAGATTATTGTTTTTATCAACGCCGATATCAAGCGTATAACCGGCCTGATAAGAACTTCCATTATTGAGTAACTGCGGATCCAGGTCATTTAAAGAAATACCGGTGAGTCGGTTCCAGGTGTATCCACTGTCAGTACTTGCATAAATGATAATACCCATTGCAGAATCTTTAAATGTATTTGTATTTACCCAGTCGTTTCCAAGTACCGCGAGATAACCAATATTGCCTTCGTCATTAAATGTAATTGCCTGGTTGTAAAATATTTTCTTTCCTGTATTCGTTGTCTTTACAGGGATGTTAACTTTTTGAAATGTGTATGAGAATTGCTGTAGAGCAGAATTAAAAATTCCTTTTGAAATAATAATTGAGTCATTGTATCCAGTCCCATCAAAACCTTCTGCGCTCCACCACTGGGTTCCTGTATTCTTTACTATTAATCCGCTTTGAGGCATCAAGGTGTTAAAGCCATTGGTAATAAAGGGAAGCGCATTTTGTTCCGGGTAAGAAAGATTGACAGGAACTGTGCCTTCAAAATAACCTGCGTAACCTGTTCCGTCATGTGCGATTCCAAATGTAGAGAAGTAGGCATTTGAAGGAGATGTGTTTCCGGCAGGATTATAAATTACTGCCTGGGGAAATCGAGCCCGGAATGTATTGAGAGAATCTGCATAAATAGGTCCCTGGTCTGCACTCCAGGTTGCGCCATTATCGGTGGAGTAATCACAAGCTACAAATCCTGTTGTAGGCCAACCTGCCTGGTCATTTGACCGGTGTGCAAATAAAATGGAGTGGATGTCGGCATCGTACCATAGGTTGGTCCATTGACCGTTGGAGCAGGTGAATTGATTGCCGCTGGAACC
>JBDTTM010000259.1:0-6117 GCA_039930605.1 Bacteroidota bacterium | reverse complement strand
CTTCGGGAAATACAGCAAGTATATTTTTCCCTACTGTCGTTTCAGGTGGCTCATCAGTCTGCGTGACTGCTGTAAGTGCCTGCGGATACAGCAGTACCACACGTTGTAAGGGAATAGCATCAGGATTACCAAATACGCCTGCTAATATTACAGGACCTGCAGCCGGACAATGCGGTGCCACCGGTGTCTCATTCTCGATTCCTCCGGTGAGCAGTGCTGCTTCTTATTCGTGGACCGTCTCTAACGGTAACGCAGCCATTGTTGGTCCCGCGAACCTCAGCTCTGTAACAGTCGATTTTACAGGTAGTTTGAACAGCGTTCAGTTGACCGTTTCTGCCGCTAACAATTGCGGAAATGGTGGTTCACGAACCGTAACCATTTTCGGAAAACCAGGATCTCCGGCAGCCATCACAGGTAACAATTCAGTATGCAACGGATCAGTGGAAAGCTATATGACTACGGGTTCAGCGGGCGCTTCATTGTTGACCTGGACAGTTCCTGCAACAGCAACAATCCTTGGCGGACAAGGTTCTAACAACCTCCTGGTACAATGGGGAAGCGGTGGTGGTCAGCTTAAAGTTTCCGCTTCCAACAGTTGTGGAAGTTCGGCAATTACAATCCTGCCAATCACTGTAACCTGCCGTCAGTCACAACTTGCCAATACATTTACTAGCGATGTAAAGGTATATCCCAATCCTGCGCATGATAAAATGAAAGTTGAAATCAGTTCTTACACATCTGATCGCACAACAATCGAACTGAGCAATGCACTGGGAGAAATTGTTTACAGATCTGAATTCAATATTCATGAAGGCAATAATTTAATGGAGCTGAACCTGGAGAATTTACCGAAAGGATTTTATAACCTTTCTGTTCAGGGAACATCTGTTAATTCAAAAAACCGGGTTGTTATTCAATAAAGCAACTTGTGGTTAATCCAAACAAAAAATGCCTACCGGTTGGGAGGCATTTTTTGTTTTAATAAAATTCCTGTAATTACATTCCTGCGCGCGATGCAAGATCATTGAATTGCTTATCCAGTTTGGCAGCCACTTCCTTCTGATCCGTTTGTTTGGCAATGCCTGCTACAGCCTGCATGATATACAGCGCCTGGTTCATATCCTGTTCAACGAATTTAAAATACTTCGTGCCTTTAAGGGATAAATAATAATTCAGGTTATCAGCATAAATATCACTGAGGCGGGTTAGAATTGAATTTGCCTTTTCTACCATTTCTTTCTTCTTACTCAACTCGAGGTCATTGTTAACCAATGAGGAATCTACCGGTCGGTTGGTCGCTCCTGCTGCACGGTAATAAAGCTCCCCGATTTTGGTCATGAAATAATTGTAAGGAATCGTTTTATCAGGAGTTACTTCAACACATTTATCCAGAACCTTGATGGCTGAATCTCGCTTACCTTCATTGAGGAGCTCTTCTGCAAGGCGGCCAAAGTTGATACGGAAATTGGTAGTCATCCGCGTATTATTCTCGTCCAGGTACACGCGCTCATCATTCATATTTCCCCACACGAATTTTGTCATCACGTTGTTATACATGGCATCTGTCTCTACTCTTCCAGGCACAATGTCATTTTTCTTTTCTGTGCGGATAGGAACGATGCGATAGGTCAATCCTTCGAGCTGGAAGTAAGGTTCGAGATTCAGGAAATTATCTCCGCCAACTGTTGTTGCAAAATAAACAGGTCGTTTCCAGTTGTTATTCGCCAGGATGTTCAATACCATCAGGTCGTTTTTCATCAGGTAACTTCCGTCAATCGTCCAATCCATCACTTTCACAATTTTATCTGCGTCTTTGGCAGCAACAGTTCCGCTGTTAACAGCCGCAGCAGAGTCAACCGTAAGCTTGAAATGTTTCGTTGGAAAATAGTTTACAGATTCCCCCCCCTGTGTGCGGGCTTTGGCAGCTTCATCATCATTTCCCATGAAGTCAATAACCTCCTTTAACTCAACCGGCTCTTTCAATCCACGATCATAAAAAGGAATGTAGTCCCGTTTGCCAAGCGAATATTTATCTGTACTCCATGAAATATTGATCGGGTCACTATCATAATATTTCCGCTTCAACTGGTTGATGTACCAATCTGTATTCAACAGCGACAGGTTTACGACTCTTACATCAGTACGGACATTTTCAACTTCCTGCGCATACCAAAGCGGGAAAGTGTCGTTATCCCCATTTGTAAATATGATGGCATTGGGAGCGCACGAATTCAGGTAATCAGTCGCAAAGTCACGGGATGTATAACGGAAAGAACGATCATGGTCATTCCATTCTGCCTTTGCCATCAGGGCAGGAACAATCAAGCCGATCACCGATGCAACAACCGCTGCAGTCTGCCCGGAAGATTTTTTACGAATCCATTCAAAAATCTGGAGCACACCAATTCCGATCCACATTGCAAATGCATAAGTAGATCCGGCATAAGCATAATCACGTTCACGTGGCTGAAGTGGAGGACCATTCAGGTAAATAACAATTGCAATACCCGTAAAAAAGAATAACAAAAGTACAATCCATGCGTCGTGTTTATCTTTCTTAAAATGGAAATACATCCCAAGCAGCCCTAACAAAAATGGAATACCATATAGGAAGTTACGCGCTTTATTATTCTTCAATTGTGCGGAAAGTTTATCCTGTGGCCCAAGGCGCATCTCATCGATGAATTTAATTCCACTCATCCAATTACCCTTGGTGATTCCACCCGGTCCCTGCACGTCGTTCTGACGGCCCACATAATTCCACATAAAATATCGCCAGTACATTTCTCCACACTGGTAGACAAAGAAGAATTTAAGATTCTCTCCGAACGTGGGTGTCCGGTCACCTTTAATGTCAGCCCACTTTTTATATTCAGCAATATGGTTTTCCTGGTTACTGTACATACGCGGAAAAATCGTGCTCTTCGCTTTATCATAAATCGGAATTACCTTTCTTCCAGCTTCCACATATTTGTCTGACCCTTCAATTTTAGCATACTGCATGGAGCCCTCCTCCTGGTTCACAATCTTTGCATTGTAATATTGTCCTTCAAAAAGAGGGCGGTCACCATACTGCTCGCGGTTGAGATAGCTCACAAAATTGAAAACATTGTCAGGATTATTTTCATCCAGCGGTGGCTCCACCTGGCTGCGGATAACAATCATGGCAAAAGAAGAATAGCCGATGAGAATAAATGCAAAACTGATAACAGCTGTATTCCAGTGGATGAGATTTTTTTTCTTTGTATACCGGATGGCCCAGACTACAGCAACAATAATTACAACAATATAAAATGTAAAACCGCTCCAGAATGGAAGACCCATTGTATTCACAAAGAGTAATTCGAATTTACTTCCCAGGACAAATAATCCCTGAATAACTCCATACTGCACGAAACCGAGTATGGCTGTGCCGAGCAAAGCCGTATAAATAATTCCTTTTGTAGTAACCTTGTATTTTCTGAAATAATAAACGAATCCAAGTGCAGGAATGGTAAGCAAGCCTAGGAGATGGACCCCGATACTGAGTCCCATGAGATATGCGATCAAAATAATCCAGCGCAGGTTATGCGGTTCATCGGCTACATTTTCCCATTTGAATATAACCCAGACCACGAGTGCAGTAAAGAAAGACGAACTTGCATATACTTCACCCTCAACGGCTGAGAACCAGAACGAATCAGAGAACGTATAGGCCAGTCCTCCAACTGCACCGGCAGCCATTACCGCAATAATTTTATCCATACTGGCTTCACCTTTTCCGATTACAATTTTGCGTGCCAGCGCAGTAACAGTCCAGAATAGAAACAGGATGGTGAAGGCACTCATCAATGCACTCAGGATATTGACAGTAATAGGGAACAGCTTTACATTGTCTCCTCCGAAAAGGATAAAGACACGGGCAAGGATCATAAACAGCGGTGCACCCGGAGGATGCCCGACTTCGAGCTTGTTTGCAGTAGCGATAAATTCACCACAGTCCCAAAAACTACCTGTGGGTTCAATGGTGCTGCAATAGGTAAAGGCGGCTATTGCGAATACAAGCCAGCCGACGAGGTTATTTATCTTTTGATAGTTCTTCATAATGAACAAAAGCGGTTTTTGTAGCGGGCGAAGGTAGAAAAATATTGAAAGGGGCAAAGTGGATTGAGGATGAGCAATGTTAGCGTCTATTCGAACAATAAAGGTTAAAGATTAGAGTATCTTTGAAGGAATAACTTTAAAACAGGTGAAAAAATTCTGCCTTCAATTCCTGGCATTTAATATTTTGCTCCTTATAAACAGTCCGGTTCCTTGTCAGTCTATATTTACTGCCACTTATTCTACCAGTTGGGGTGGCAATGAGATTAACTCAAATAAAATTTTTCAAAAGCATGACAATGGTTTTTTAATCACTGCCAGCCCACAACAAGGTTTACATCCACCAACGTTTATCTGCAGTACAGATTCCTCGGGGAATATTTTATGGGGAGGTATCTACAATGATGGTTTGCTTGGATATTCAACTTTTGATGTAACCAACGTGGCAGAAATGGACGATGGTGGTGTATTATTAGCCGGCACTTATGACACTACATCTGCCGGACTTGACTCCATGCATTATGTAATCATGCGACTGGACAGTGCCGGGAATGTAGTTTGGGAGAAAAGTTTGCATCATCTAGCTGCATTTACAGATGAAAAATTCACATGCATTACCAATGCATTTAATGGGGGATTTATCTTGACTGGAAATCTTGGGATTATTATAAAAACAGATTCGGCTGGAAATATACAATGGACAAAGTCAATTGGATATTCAACAATCAATAAATTGGTTCCTGTTTCCAATCTAAATTATTTAGCAATAGTTAATGACAATACAATAATCAAGTTCGATTCATCCTTCAATATCCTATGGTCAAAAAATTATATACATTCCCGTATTGTACTCACCAGTATAATAGAAACAGCTGATGGAGGATATGCTGCAGGCGGATTATTTGATTCAACAGGTTTTTCCAGCATCGGTTCACTCTTTCTTCTCAAGACTGACAGCGGCGGAAATTTATTATTCGCTTTGAAATCTGACAGCTCTTTCATTTCGCGGATGGAATGTCCCGTTAATATCATTGAAATGCCGGATAGCCAGCTAATACTTTCATGTTCACCAATAGAGTCCGGAGTTGAATCAAATTTATTCCTGCGCCTGGATGCCAATGGAAATATTCTTCGCTCAATGATCTGGAATTCCATTACAGGTGTATTTCATGCACGAACCACTGACATTACCCGAACGGCAAATAACGGATTTGCTTTTTTAATGAAATATACTTATTCGTCTTCAGCAGATACCCAACTCAGGCTTGTAACAATAGATTCCCAAGACTCTACAAATTGCGGTACCAGGTATTTTCAGCTAAATTGGATTCCTGACTCAATAGGTGTTTCCAGCCAAAACTTTACTCTTCAATCAGTAAATCTTGTCGAGACGAGTCGTCCTTCCTACAACACAAGTACAACGAATAATCAATTTTTTTGCGTGCTACCGGATTATGTTGACGAGCTGAAAAGCCATCTTGATTTTTCAGTATCACCTAACCCATTCACCTCTAGCCTTACTTTCCACTGCCAAGAACCTCAGATTGAAAAAGCACACCTCAGTATTTTTAATTCATTGGGAATAATGGTATCGGAGAAAGAAATTAAAGATGAGGATAAGACGTTAAACCTCCCCCCTCTCCCGCAAGGTATCTATCTGCTAAATATAATAACGGAGAAAGAAATTTATAGTGCGAAAATTGTACACGATTGACACACCCCTAAATCCCTGCCTACCGGCTGGCAGGCCCTCTCCCACCTCCGCAAGGCCCTTCACGCAGAGGGAACTTAAACAGCCAATGAAAATTCTACTTTTGATATTGTTAAATGTAACTTTGGGATTCTCCCAATCTCCATCTCCTAAACGTACAAAGGGTTCACATCCTGCAACCATAAGTTTCGGCGGCATAACTAAAGGAGGAGAAATAGCGATCAGGAGTCATCTGGAAGATTCACTTTTCTTTACTGATCCTGAGATCAATTTAACCCAACTTGCAAGCATTACCCCGTAAGTAGCTTTAAAACAGGCATTTGATT
>JBDTTM010000258.1:0-6119 GCA_039930605.1 Bacteroidota bacterium | reverse complement strand
AACAAGTGGATGTTTTTCCTCATCTAACTATATTTCAGTAGTTATCAGTTCAAATGCAATTGGGCCAGATTCAATCACTACAAATAAAGTTGGCAATGAGGTTTGTCGTGGCGATAGTATTATACTCACAAAACATGGAGGAGTACTTGGCAGTCCATTTTTTTCTGGAGAAACAGATTCTACATATTGGGGCTGGTATGTTGGTGGCTGCGGTGATTCGCTAGTTGGAACGGGATCGTCAATCACCGTACATCCAAATAAAGACACAAAATATTATTTAAGGGCCGACGGACCTTGTGGGACAGTGTGTGATTCAATAATAGTTTTTTGTATGAGTATTTCGATGACAGAGAAGAACATTACTTGTCCGGGCTATAATAATGGAGTGGCGAATGTTTCTGTTTTAGGTGGGACTATTCCCTATTCATATCATTGGTCACCAATTATTGGTGGTTCACTTTCTATTTGGAACCTTGAAGCAGGATTCTACAGGGTTCAGGTAATAGATGCTTTAGGATGCTCAAATATAGATTCAATAATCGTAAATAATCCAGACACTATTTCATTAACAATAAATGCAACTCCGTCAGATTGTCATATGCATTCTGGCACTGCTAAAGTTCTCGCCAGTGGGGGTAGTAGCCCGTTAACCTATTTCTGGCCTTTATTTGGGCTTTCTAATGATAGTGTCGGAGAACTCGCGGCAGATTTATATCAAGTTATAATTTCCGATGCAAAGGGATGCATTCTCGACACATCGGTTGTTATTTCAGATATTGATGGCCCAAGCGTAGCGGTAGACAGTATTGTGAATGTTAAATGTAAGGGGTATGACAACGGATTACTTAGCATTATAAATAATGAAGAAGGCCCCATTTCCTTATCGTTTCTCTGTACAGTCCCAGGGTCTCAAAATCTTGAAGCAGGCGTTTATCCTGTTTTAGCGACCGATTCAAATGGTTGTAAAACTGGTCTTGAAATAACTATTACTGAACCTGACTTACTTGATTTATCTGTTTCTACTTTGCCATCGAATTGTGGTATTTCAATTGGTAAAGCTTCAGTAGTAGTGAATGGAGGTACAGCTCCCTATACTTATCAATGGAGCTCAGGTGGTACGGATAGTATCGAAAATAATCTACCCTCTGGTTTTGATACGTTATTTGTAACAGACTTCAATGGCTGTGAAAGCTGGAAAGTTATCCTCGTAATCGATTCTGATGGCCCGATCCTCACAACAAATTCAGTCAATCTTACTTGTTTTGATTCCACTTATGGTCAAGTCTTCGTTACAGCAAGTGCTGGAGCAGTACCATTCCAATATTTGTGGTATGAAATCGGACAAACTGATTCTTCGGTTGATAGTTTATCAGCTGGTAACTATCGTGTATTAGTAATTGATTCAAATGGCTGCAAGCAATCGTCTGTTGCGACAATTATATCACCTCCTAGTTTGCAGTTAGATGTTGATATAAATTATCCAGCAACGGACTCCACCATGGATGGTAGTGCGGCTGCTTATGTCCAGGGTGGTATTCCGCCTTACGAATACTTTTGGTTTCCGGATAGTCAGTTAACAAGAAATATTAGTAGATTAGGCAACAACGATCTAGCTGTCACCGTTACGGATTCAAATGGTTGTTCAACTCATAAAGACATTCACAGTCATACCCCCCCATTTTTGCCATGTCTGAATGCGAATTATTGTAATGCAGAAGATGAAATGCCAGGGTGTGATTTTACTACTCTTCCTTATGCCTATGGAACAACAACTTTGAATATTCAAGATTTTGGAGCGGTAGGAGACGGCGTTACAAATGATGAGTGCGCATTCGAATTTGCGAATTATTACATCAATCAGCTTTATAATCTACATAGCAATACTTTGTCTCCGAATGCTATTGTAAGTCTCCAATTTCCACCTGGAACCTACATTGTCGGACGACAAACTTTCTGGGGAGAGGTTAGGTTTATTCCATCTTGGGGGCAAAATTTACCTCAAGAATGTTGGTATGCTAAAGGTCATAATATTTTTGCTTTAAAATATATAAATGGGCCGAATGCAGTTCAAATAAATCCTCTTATAATTGAAGGTCTGCCTGACATGGATGGAAAATATCCTACAATTAAATATGCGGATTGCTTATACTATGGTGCTTTTAAACCAGACCCACCACATGAAGGGGAAAGACTTTTATTAAACACCACAAGAGATCCTTTTAATTGTGAAATTGCTTTTCCAGGTGATCTATTTCGAATAGGTAATTCCAAATACATAACAATTAAGAATATCGAATTGAATGGCAATTTTAATAATTTTACTATTGGAGGGGGGACAATCCATTCAGATAATGGGATGAGTGCAGCGACGGCGCATAGTTGTATTGGTTTATTTGGAGATGATGTTAGTAATGGTAGTAGTGATATTTTGATTAAAAATGTAAATGTTCATCATTTTGGTTATTCTGGACTTCAGGTAGGTCATTCAAATCGAGCTGCTAATATTAATCTTACACTAATCGATTCAAAATTTAATAGCAATGGCTGTTGCGGTTTTGCCTGGGAAGCAGGTGCAATTGTAAGAGCTAGTAATTGTCAGTTTAACAAGAATGCTTTGGAGATTCTTCAAACTAAAGAAGCAAGTGGAATAGATATCGAAACACAAGGTGGGCCGCTTCCAGCACATGGACTTTTTAATAATTGCGAATTCAAATATAATCGGCGCAATGGGGTTCAGAGCCAGGATCATGGCGGTGAGGAGCATTTTACTTTTTATAAGTGTACATTTGTAAGCAGTGAATACCATCCGTGGACTGGGGCTCTTAAAGATGGGAGCTGTATTTATATGGAATCGGCAAAAGTCTCTTTTACATGTTGTTCATTTTATGGATTCATTGATAGAGCCAGAGATGAGTATCTTAGTAGTGTTAATAGAACTGTATTTAGCAATTGTAATTTCAATGAAGAATATTATGATCCGGATGAAAATAAAACCTTCAGCTTCAATACAGTTTGCGGAATAAATGATTGCACAGATCCCAATTTATCCGGATCAGCTGAAGGTTATATGATACAACTATCTGCAATTCCTTTTAGACGGGTAACATTTAAGAAATGTAATTTTACAACTAATTTTTCATCTTCAATTTGTACAATGCTTGGAGGAACATCACAAGTTTCCTTTCAAAATGCGATAATAATTCAGAATTGTAGGTTCGTTAACCATGGATTGAATGAATATTCTACAGTTTTTAATTGTGGGTTTTTTCAGCCTGGTATAAATAGAAGTAATAGATTCCTTATGTACCTGTGGGGGATTAACTTTATTGGGAACAATACACTTGATTATGCTAGAGATCAGGGATGTCAATTTGCAAATGGATTGGGGTACAGAAGAAACGCCTTATCAATAATAAATAGCGATTACAAATGGGGAATAGAATCATCTTGGAAAAATTGGATTCCCGGTTATAAAATAAGTCAAAGCTTTAATGACATTCATGATTATTATTGGAAATCTGATTGCAGCGCACCCGTAGTAGTCCCGCCTGCACCTGGAATCCCTCCATTTGACTTAGTAAATCTCGGAATACATGATGATACTTATTATTGGCCTTGTCAGGAAAGATTTGAAAACCCAACTACATTGCAAATATGGTCTTCATCAGCAAACATTGAATATGAATATCCTCCATTATGTATTGTTCCGCCTCCACCTCCAAATGAACCCGAGCGATTGGTTAACCAAGAGATAGATAACATAGAAAATGATTTAGAAGTATCGCCTGTGCCAGCAAAGGATTTTATTACTATATATAATTTATCTAAAGGTGATAATGTTTACTTTTATGATATATACGGAAAGGAAATTTTTCGAATAGCAGGAACACTTAAGGAGATGAATGTTGATATTCACTCATTATCTAATGGGATTTACTTTATAAAATCTTCTAGTTCAAAAACAAAAAAAATAATTAAAATTGAATAATGAGAAAAAGAAATTTGCATATTCTACTTCTTTATTTTATTAGTAGCTCTTTAAGTAACGCTCAACCACTCAGTATACAGTGGCAAAAATGTTTTGGAGGCACCCTTGATGAGGAATTTAAAGCCATTAGGAAAACAGAAGAAGGTGGCTTCATAATAGATGGAGGTGCAATTTCTAATGACGGAAACGTTTCAGGTAATCATGGCATGGGAGATTATTGGATCGTCAGAACAGATAGTTTTGGAAACCTAATTTGGCAAAAATGTTTTGGAGGTTCAAATGGAGATATCCCATTTGGAATTACTATTGACAATAATAAATTTATCGCAGTGGGAATTACTGGATCTAATGATGGAGATATTACAGACCTACATAACAATACACATGGTGATGGGGATTTTTGGTTTGTTAAAGGTGATTCTGTGGGTAATAAAATTTGGGCAAAATGTTATGGAGGAACTAATACTGAGGAACCTTCTGAAATAATCACCTGCCATGATCATGGCAAATTAATCATCGGATATACGAGATCTAATGATGATGATGTTTCAGGACTGCATGATACAACGACTGGATTATATGAGTCTGATGCATGGATTGTGAAAATTGATACAGGAGGTTCAATTTTATGGAGCAAATGTTATGGAGGTTTATGGCCGGAAGTTGGACGATCCATCGTGGAAACTCCAGATTCGGGTTTTATTTTCGTTGCTGATGAAAGATCTGTTGATGGAGATGCAACCTGTGATCATGCAATGTCTCTCGCAGACTATTGGGTTGTTAAAATAGATTCAATAGGGTCAATTCAATGGTCAAATTGCTTCGGTGGTTACGATGATGAAATCCCTAGAAACATCATATGTACGAAGGATGGGGGGTATGCAGTTATTGGTACATCTGCCTCAAATGATTTTGATGTCACTGATCATCATGGTGCTGTTGGGGACTTGGACGCATGGGTGATTAAAATCGACAGCGTAGGAAACCTTCAATGGACAAAGAGTCTAGGAGGATCTAATAACGATATTGGGTTTAAAATTATTCAATTGCCTGACAGTGGATTCCTCACTTTATGTTATACCAATTCAACGGATGGCGATTTGGCTTCGACGCCAGCAAATTGGACTGATGTCTGGCTTGTAAAGCTTGATCCCTCAGGAAACATTGAATGGGGTCAGACTTTTGGAGGCAGTAGGGATGATGCAGCTTATGACATTCAATTGACACCAGATGGTGGAGTAATTTTTGCCGGCCTTACATTGTCAAATGACGGAGATGTATCAGGTAATCATGGTGGATTCGATGGCTGGCTTGTGAAACTGAACCCCCTACCTAATCGGATAAACAATTCTTTGTACAGTTTTGATGAATTTTCATGTACAACAATACCAGCAACTAACTCAATCTCTCTCACTTGTTATGCGAATAAGCTGACCTCAGGAAGCGTAAATTTATATGACATTGGAGGTCGGCTTTTATTTCATCAGCGCATGTCTTTCAAGCAAGGACCAAATAAGAAAGAAATTTCCGGCATTGATATTAGTTGTGGCATTTATTTAGTTCGCCTAGAAACGGAAGATAGTGTAATTACGAAAAAGGTAGCGGTATTGAATTAAAATTAGTATTTTGTTTGTCATTTACATGGGATTTGATTGATGTCTAAAGGGAAATATAGTCCTTTCTAGCTGTAGTATGTTGCGACGACTATTCCGTATCCCTCCAGTGAACCCTAAGCATCCGGTGAAGTGCATGTGTGCCTTGAAGCAAAATTTTTTTTTTTAAAGAAAAGAAAATGCATGCTATTAAAATGATGGTGGCAGCCCCACCGTAAGCGCTGACAGACAGAGCTTACAAACCACTCAATGGTGCTTGTGTCCGAAAGGCAGAGGTGCTGAGCGATTGAGGAAAAGGCGAAGAAGAGTAAGGCTCCGGTGAAGTGCATCTTGACTTAACCTTTTTCATCACTTTTCTTTGCATCAAAAAAGGTCATGAGCAATATAGAAAAAAAGAATGCATCACGAGCAGAGAGACAGCAAATTATTTCAGATTGGAAACAGAGCGGTCTTTCAAAAAAGAAGTTCGCTGAACAGCGGGGATTAAAGTACTGCACATTTGTGGGTTGGTTCCAGGG
>JBDTTM010000257.1:0-6130 GCA_039930605.1 Bacteroidota bacterium | reverse complement strand
GCATACAACGCTATTATTGGCAATAATACACCAGTTATTATAAAAACAGATTCCATTGGCAATTTAATTTGGACAAAAGTGTATCCTGATTTGCCAGGACTTCCCAGATCAGCAATTGAAACAATTGATCATAGATATTTAATTGGAATCAACGGCCAGCAAGGTAAAGGTATGTGTCTAACAAAAACAGATACTTCTGGAATAGTAATATGGTCAAAATCTTATCTAAGACCAGACGGTGTAGTTGCGGATTTAATTGAAAAGCCGGATGGCAATTTGCTTGTTGCAGGAAATACTGGGGTTACATCGCAGACTCCTTATCCACTCATGTACCTCATGGAACTTGATTCTGCGGGGGATGTATTGTGGACAAAAACATACGGAGATTCTACTTACCAGCTTGTAGATTTTGATGATAACAATGGGTGGAATTTTTTGCCAATTAAAATTAAACAAACAATTGATGGTGGGCTAATTCTGTTGACTACAATTACTAACCAGGGTTCCAATGCTGATCTGGTAATGCTGAAGACTGACAGTGTAGGAAATTTAGAATGGGAACGCAGACGTGGAGATGGATTCTTTTCAGAAACAGGACTTGACCTTATTCAAACACCTGATAGTGGCTATTTTGTTATAGGTGGTTTTTATCGTTCTCCTATAGTAGCTGGATACTATTTACTAAAAACCGATTCTCTTGGATTAATTGGCTGCGGGGATTATTCCGATATTATTCCCGTTAATAATTTATTGCCTACAGATAGTAGCATTGTTGTTACTGATTCAGCAATTGTGATTAATCAATCTATTGCTTGGGTTCATGATACAATTTATGCAGCAGCAGATAGTTTATCTGGTTGTATAATTGATTATGAACCAGAACTGCAAAGAATCGAAAACAGTATTTTGGTTTTCCCCAACCCAACTCTTAACAGTTTTCATTTAATCCTTGATGAGAATTTAAACGGAGAAAAAAATATTTTAATTTATGATCTTTTTGGAAAGGAAGTTTCTTCAACAATGAATACTTACCAAACTGATTTTGAATTTACTCTGATAGTAAAAGGTATTTATCTTGTTCGGATTGTAAGCAAAGGAAAGTCATTAGTTGCGAAGGTTGTAGTGATTTAAACCAGGTGAACCCAGTTAACAATCCATCGATTTAATTTTATCTTTGCGTCTAAATTACCTATAACGCACCATGAGAAATTTTACTTTCATTCTTTCCATTTCTGTAATCCTTGTTTCAGCTAATCTATCATCAGCCCAACAACTGAAGCGTTGTGGCACCATGGAATACCTGGCCAAACAGAAAGCAGCTGACCCTATGCTCGAAACCCAAATGGCTGCTATCGAAGAGATGACGCATGAATTTGAAAGTCAAACAGCAGGATTGCGTACTTCCAATACCGTAATTACGATTCCTGTTGTGTTTCATATTCTTTACCATACCGCTGCGCAGAACATTTCTGACAACAGGATTTATGACCAGATAAATACGCTGAATAAAGATTACGCCTACAGGAATGCTGATACGGTGAATACACCTGCTGCTTTTCGCCCGGTTGCCGGCAATACAAATATTCAATTTTGCCTTGCCCAGCAGGATACCAATGGTAATTTTACGACAGGAATCATCCGCAAATCTGTTACAGCCACTGGCTACGATCCTTTAAGTAATGACAATGTGAAATTCTCTTCTTTGGGTGGAGATGATGCCTGGGACAGAAGCAACTACCTTAATTTATGGGTTTGTAATTTTAATGGGGCGAGTAACCAGATTATTGGAATATCGCAATTCCCGGGTGGTGCCGCCGGAACCGATGGTTGTTGCATTCTTTATACTACGGTGGGTGGAGCCAACTACCATGGCACTGAGCCATCTTATAATTTAGGAAGAACAGCCACGCATGAAATTGGCCATTGGCTGAACCTTCGTCACATCTGGGCAGATGATGGTGGCGCATGCAATGGAAGCGATTTCGTTGGGGATACGCCAAACCAGGGAGCGGAAAATTATGGTTGTCCGGCTTTTCCTCACATTTCCTGTTCGAATGGTCCTAACGGTGACATGTTTATGAATTATATGGATTATGGGGATGACGATTGCCTCAATATGTTTAGCATTGGACAGGGCACACGCGCAAATGCAGCATTAAATGGTCCACGCGCTTCCATTAAAAATTCTGTAAAGTGTACGGACCTAACTGCCATTTCAGATCCTGCTGCTGCAATTCCATTTTCTATTTATCCGAATCCATCGGCAGGAGAATTTGTGCTGACCTCTAACCTCAATGAGGCAGCTGATATTGATATTACAGTCACCAATATGCTTGGAGAAACTGTGTTTCGTACCTCTGAAAAGAACATTCAATACCTGGTGCAGAAATTGGATCTCAGCAAGCAATCCAATGGCATTTACATGGTAGAAGTCCGGACAGGAAAAGGAGTATCTACAGAAAAACTGGTGCTGAACAGGTAGTTAATTGTGAGAGAATATGATTGGGAAGAAGTACAATAAAAAAAGTAAAGAATTTACATGGTACTATTAACCTGATCACAAAATGAAGGTTGTCTGCTGTTTTTAATAATGGCTGCTTCTCTTCGATGTTCGATTCAGCTTTCCTTTTTTTCCGGGATGATTTTTCAAGTGTAAATTTTCAGAATCATCCGTGCTCCGATCACAATGAGAATGATTCCCACACTTCTGTTTATCCAAAGTAATACATTGGGTTTTAATATTTCCTTCAGCCGGTGTGCAATAAATGATTTTAAAAGGTCGGTGGCAAAGACAGTTGCAAGCAGGCTCCCAAAGAAAAATGCCTCGTGCGTAGAAGAATAATTTTCCTTCAGCTTCAATGCGCCAATCACCCCTAGCCAGAAGATCGGAACTGCGGGATTGAATGAGTTCATCAGAAATCCTTTTAAAAGAAACTTTGCATGAACGGTTCTTTTATTGTCATCCACAGTTTTCACTTTTATCCTCGAAAGCAACATAGACAAACCGAACAAAACAAGTAAGAGTCCGCCGATCCATCCTGTGTACACGCGGTACTTTCCTGTGAGGTCAATTTGTGCAGCGAAAAAATATGCCAGTGAAATCCAGCATGCATCACTCAACAATACGCCCGTTGCCAGATGCACGCCGGCTTTGAAACCCTCATGCAGCGCGGTTTGTATGAGTGCAAAGAAAACCGGGCCTACCAGCACAGCCAGGATAAGTCCGAAACCAATTCCGCTTAAAACAGGTTCAATCATTTATTTGTTGCCTTGCATTTACCATTAGAAATTCCTGCATTTAAAAGCAGATCTATCGCGCATTCAAAAATGTTTTCCATTCCTCATGCTGTGTTGATTTCATCACCCTCGGAAATTTATTCTGTCCGCCCATTCTCCCTTTCTGCTGCATGAATTCATAAAATCTTTCAGGGTGGATGAATTCTACAAAAAGATTTTTCAACGCACTCTTTCTTTCCACTGCATAGTCATCATTCAGTTCACACAGTTTGGCATCAAGAAATTTTGCCGCCTGCTCTTTATCCAGGTTTCCTCCTTTCACCCCGAGATACCACTGGTGTGAAAAAAGGTCATTGTCATTAATTCCGGCAACAGTAAATTCCGGAATTTCGACGCGGAATTCATGGCTCAGCATTTCTACTGCGCGGTTCATATTATCCACGCTTAAATGTTCACCGACCATGCTCAGGAAATGTTTGGTGCGTCCGCTAATGATGATCTCTGCTCTCTTAGTATCCGTAAACCTGATCGTATCACCGATGATATAACGCCATGCGCCTGAACACGTGCTCATCACCAGCGCATAATCTTTTCCTTCTTCCACTTCATTGATGAAAAGCGCTTTTGCTCCCGGCATCACTTCACCATTTTGATCGAAATTAATTTCGTCAAAAGGGATGAACTCATACACGATTCCATTATTCAGAATAAGCTTCATGTATTTAACATCAGGTTTTGTCTGGAAGGCAATAAACCCTTCCGATGCGGGATACATTTCAATAAAATGAACAGGATGTGCGAAGAATTTTTCGAATGACTTGCGGTACGGCTCAAATGATACACCGCCATGCGCATACACTTGCAGGTTGGGCCAGATGTCATGAATCGTTTTGAGCTTGTAATGCTCAATCACTTTTTCCATCAGTATTTGTATCCATGACGGCACCCCGGTAATCAGTCCAATATCCCATTTATCAGCCTGTTTTACGATCTCATCCATCTTTACATTCCAGTCTTTCTCCTTCGAAATTTTCTTCCCCGGCTTGTAATATCTCTGAAACCACACAGGGACACGCCGGGCTGATATTCCACTGACGTCACCTTCATAATAGCCGCCTTGTCTTTGCAGTTGTGTACTTCCACCAAGCCACAATATTCCTTTTTCAAAAAAAGTAACGGGCAGGTCATACCGGCTAAGCGTGAGCATCTGGCGGATCGTGGCTTTGCGCAGCGCCTTCACCATTTCACGCGTAACAGGAATGTGTTTGCTTGCACTTTCACTGGTGCCGCTGCTCAATGCAAAATATTTGATGTGCCCGGGCCAGCAAACATTCTCTTCTTCGTTCAGGCAACGGTTCCACCAGTATTCAAACATGGTGTTATATGTGTGCAGCGGAATTTTTTCCCGGAATGTATTGTTGATATTTTGTTCATTCAATATCTCATCAAACCGGTAATGTTTTCCGAAAGAAGTCAGGGCAGCCTTTTTCAAAAGCTTTTTTAATTCCCTGCGTTGTAATTGGACCGGAGAATTCACCCTGCGGGGTACCCGTAAAGAAAGTTTTAAACCTTGTTTGATAACTGCACCCAGTAGCATGATAATTCAGTTGAAGTGAACAAATGTATTAATTGATCAGATTGGGTCAAGAACGACATTTCTCTTCAGCGTTTATCCAGGATCGGCAGCAGGTTTTTCACAAAATATTACCGATGTAAGATTATGGCCATATTAAATAATTATTATATTCGCCTCGCTCTAAATTGCTTTACTATCAGGGACGACCGTAAAAGCAATCACAATGAAGAAACACACTATTATTTTACTCACAGCTTCGCTGCTGCATTTTAATTCGTGGGCAACGAGCATCACGGCAACACCGCTGGCATCGCTGCCTGCATCACTTCCTGAATGTTCGGGACTTGAATACACTGGAAGCAATTCTTACTATACACATAATGATGGTTATGGAGACAACCACATTTATAAGCTGAACAATGCCGGTTCAGTTACCAGGACCATTACAGTCAACAACGCCATCAACTACGACTGGGAGGATCTTGCACATGATATTAACAGGGATTACCTTTATATAGGTGACTTTGGAAATAACGACTGCGATCGCACAAATCTTCACATATATCGAATTAACCATCCCAAAAATTTCTCAGGCACATCTGTAACTGCAGACGTTATCAGTTTCACTTATCCTGATCAATGCCAGTTTCCTTCGCCGTGGATGAATTTTGATGCAGAAGGATTCTTCCACCTCAATGGCTTGCTGTATATTTTCAGCAAAGCAGACGGCAATGCAGTCGGTTACACAAAACTTTATACGGTTTCTGATCAGCCCGGAACGCACGTTGCATGCCTGGTAGATAGTTTTTATACAAACGACCGCATCACATCAGCAGACATCAATGCAGACGCTTCGGCTGTAATCATCAGTACGAACAGTCACATTCACATTTTCACCGGCTGGAACGGAGTGAATATTTTCTCCGGCACCCATAAGCAGATTAATATTTCCGGTTCATGGACACAAAAGGAAGCAATAACATTTAAAGACATCAACCATGTTTACATGGCCGATGAAGACAATGGATCAGGAAACAACCTGTATGCCGTTGACCTGAGTGCATGGATCGCTGACGTAACAACTTCAATTGAAAATATTGGTTCATCTGCTGCGAAAAATATCATAGCATTTCCAAACCCGGCAAATGAAATCGTTAATTTCAAAATTGCAGTCACTGAAAAAGCCACTGCTTCAATCCAGCTTTTTGACATTGCAGGGAATAAAATCCGCGAAGCAAAAATGAATGAGTTGTCAGGTTACCTGAATATTGAAACAGCTGATCTTCCTGCCGGTGTTTATTTCTACCGCCTTTTTGA
>JBDTTM010000256.1:0-6166 GCA_039930605.1 Bacteroidota bacterium | reverse complement strand
TCCATTTTACAAAGTCACAATCTGACCGTGAAGGTTTTCTTGCTGTCTGGTGTCATGATTCTTGTCTCTCTTACCTCTTTCTCTCAGAAAAAAAAATCTCTTCCGGCACCTCCCATGCTGACGCGTATCGAATTCCTCTTCGACGCTTCACAAAGTATGTATGGCAAATGGCAGACGGGTGCGAAGATTGACGTTGCGAAACGTTTGATGAACCAGTTACTGGATAGTTTGAGGTATGTTCCGGATATTGAACTTGCTTTGCGGGTGTATGGACATCAGAAACCTTTTCCACCGCAGGATTGTGACGACAGCCGGCTGGAAGTTCCGTTTGGAAAAGGAAATGTAACCAATATTCAACAGGTTTTGAAAAATGTAACCCCGCGTGGAACGACACCGATTGCACACTCACTTGAATTGTGCGGCAACGATTTTCCGCAGGAGAAAAGCCGTAACATTATCATCCTGATCACTGATGGTATTGAAGAGTGTGGTGGTGATCCCTGTGCTACTTCTGCAGCTTTGCAATCAAAAGGAATTGTATTGAAACCTTTTGTAATCGGTTTGGGACTGGATGCAGATCTTAAGAAAATGTTTGACTGCGTCGGGAAATTTTATGATGCAGAAAACGAAACAACATTTGAGAATGCCCTCAACATCGTCATCAAACAAGCGCTGAATGCAACGACGATGCAGGTTAACTTGCTCGATACTGATCACCGTCCGACAGAGACGAATGTGAACATGACTTTCTACGACCAGCGTTCCGGAGCGATCAAATATAATTTCATTCATACATTGAATTCGAAGGGTGTTCCTGATACATTGATTATCGATCCGAATACGATGTATAGAATAGTTGCACACACCATTCCCCCGGTTAGCAAAGATTCCGTTCAACAAACTGCAGGCAAACACAACATTGTCGGCATTGACGCACCGCAGGGTTATCTTTTTCTGAAGATGAATACCGGCAACGAGTACAAAAAATTGCAGGCCATCGTCCGCCAGCGGCATGAAATGAATACGCTGAATGTGCAGGAAGTAGGTTCAAATGAAAAATACATCACCGGGAAATACGACCTGGAAATACTTACGCTGCCACGTATGAACCTGGAAGGCGTGAGCATTGATCAGAGCAAAACCACTACCATAGAAATTCCCCAGCCGGGAATGGTTTCATTCATTACCAACAGCACAGGATATGGCAGTATCTATTCCAATGATAAAGGTAAACTGAAATGGATCGCCAATCTTGACGACAACCAAACCAAGGAAACATTTGTGATGCAGCCGGGAGAATACAAAGTGATTTACCGTCCGAAAGCAAGCCGCGAATCTGTATATACAATGGAAAAGATTTTTAAGATCGTAAGCGGAACAAGCGTAGCCGTCACATTTTAATTGAGCAAAACATAAACTTCACACCAACAATGAAAAAATATACCATACTTGATAAAAAGGATACCCGCAGCGGGTTTGGAGCCGGACTACTGGAACTCGGAAGAAAAAATCATGACGTAGTTGCACTCTGTGCAGATCTCACGGGCTCACTGAAAATGGATGCTTTTGAAAAAGAATTTCCCGATCGCTTTTTCCAGATTGGAATAGCAGAAGCAAACATGATGGGTATTGCTGCGGGACTTACAATCGGCGGCAAGATTCCATTCACCGGGACTTTTGCTAATTTTTCTACCGGGCGTGTATATGACCAGATTCGTCAGAGCATCGCTTACTCAGGAAAGAATGTAAAGATCTGTGCAAGTCATGCCGGGGTAACGCTGGGCGAAGATGGTGCAACACACCAGATCCTTGAAGACCTGGGAATGATGCGGATGTTACCCGGAATGGTGGTGATCAATCCATGTGATTATAACCAGACCAAAGCAGCAACCATTGCAATAGCGGAATATAACGGCCCCGTGTATTTGCGTTTTGGCCGACCTGTTGTTCCCAACTTTACTTCTCCTGATCAAAAATTTGAAATCGGGAAAGCATTGATGCTGAGTGAAGGAACAGACGTTTCGATTTTTGCAACCGGTCACCTGGTTTGGAAAGCGCTGGAAGCATGCGAAGTCCTGGAATCCAGAGGCATCAGCGCGGAAATAATCAACATGCATACCATTAAACCATTAGACAGCGATGCCGTCCTACGCTCAGTGAAGAAAACAGGATGTGTTGTCACTGCTGAAGAACACCAGCGAAACGGAGGATTGGGAGATGCAATTGCACAGGTACTCTCTCAACATTATCCAAGTCCACAAGAGTACGTTGCCGTCAATGATTCTTTCGGAGAAAGCGGAACACCGGAGCAACTGATGGTGAAGTATGGTCTTGACTCTCTGAATATAATTGAGGCAGTTGAGAAGGTTCTCCGGCGAAGGAAAATGGAATTGGCACACTAAAGGTTATTCGTTATCTGTTATCAGTTACTCGTGCGTCAAACAAGTAACATTCTTCATAAGTAATATATTGTATAACGGATTGCGATAGATGGAACACACCGACCAGGAACTTCTTGAAAAATTTCGTGATGAATCTACAAGGAGCTACGCCTTCAACTTGTTAATGAGGAAGTATCAACAACGCTTATACTGGCATATCCGGAGAATTGTTGTGGACCATGATGATGCGAATGACGTGGTACAGAATGTTTTTATTAAAGTATGGAAAGCGCTTGAGAAATTTCGTGAGGACTCCCAACTTTATACCTGGCTCTATCGCATAGCCACGAATGAATCGATCACATTCTTAAACAGTAAGAAGAAACGACTTTTTGTTCCGCTAGTTGACGTCGAACATGAACTTTCAAATAATCTTTCAGGCGACCCTAATTTTACCGGAGATAAAATAATGCTCAAATTGCAACAGGCTGTGCTTAAATTACCCCCACAGCAGCGAATCATATTCAATATGAAATACTTCGATGGACTTAAATATGATGAAATTGCAGTAATCCTGAAGCTTACCACAGGTGCATTGAAGGCCAGTTACCACCATGCCGTTAAAAAAATCGAAAAATACTTTACATCAAATTAAACCTTTTCCTCGATATAGACTCAAAACGGAAGATTTACAATGAAGAACAAATCAATAAATAGTATGCAACCGGACGACGAGGACCTGAAAAAAATTGCGTCTATGCTGGTAGAAATCAAAGATGATTTGTCTTCCGGCAAGGCAGAAAATCCGTTTGCTGTTCCCGTTGGCTATTTTGATTCATTGAATGCAGAAGTGATGAAGAAAATTGAATCGCTTCCTGACTTCGAATCTGTTTCTTCAGAAAATCCATTCCAGGTTCCAGCAGGATATTTTGAGTCTCTGCCAACCATCATTCAGCAACGGATTGTAGAGAATAAATCAAAAAAGATTTCAATTGGCGAGTGGATAGCCGAAGTGTTTTCGCAGCCGGCTCCCAAATATGCCCTTGCCTTTGCTTCCATTATCCTGGTCATTGTCTTCAGCACAAAATATTTTACAAGGACTGTAAAGGTTGATTATGTAGATCAGCAAATCCCAGACTCAGAACAATTGGATGCATTCTATTTACAGCAGGTTGATGAATCTACACTGGCAGAAGTTTATTCTGAAGAATTCACAGCCACAACTACAACGGACTCCCAGAACCAGGGAATTGAAAATTACTTACTCGACAACGATATAGACATAAATTCCATCACAGAACAATTATAATAAGCCCTCAATGAAAAATTATTTGATAATACTCCTACTCTGCTGCTCCACTATACTATTTGCCCAGCAGCCTCCTCCAGATGATGACTCACAACCTCAACGACCTGCGCGAGAACGTGTGGAAGCCATGAAGGTGGGTTTTCTCACCCAACGGTTGAACCTCACCCCGGAAGAAGCAAAAACTTTCTGGCCTGTCTATAACAAATACCAGGATGAGCTGGAAGTACTTCGCAAATCACGCAGGGAAAACCTGGTGAATGCAAAAATGAATTTTGATGAGATGTCAGAGAAAGATGTAGAAAAAGCCGTGGATTCAGAATTGGGTTTTCGTCAGAATGAGCTGGATCTTTTAAAAAAATACCACGGTCAGTTTAAGCAGGTTCTTCCGATCAAGAAGGTAGCGAAACTTTACAGGGCAGAAGAAGATTTCAAGCGTGAGTTACTCGACCGTATTAAAGATAACAGGCAGGATATGAAACGTGATAGAATGGATAAGAAGAGACCCATGCAAAGATAATTTGGATCATGGGGTTTAATAAAGAGCCGTCCTGCATTTCGCACGACGGCTCTTGGTTTGTTTAAACTGCCTGTAATTTTATTTCAGGACAACTTTGTATTCTCTTTTTTCTTTAGGTGTTGACATCTGGAAAATATATATTCCCCTTGCAAATTGTGAGAGATCAATACTCCGCATCACTCTTTTCTCTCTTACTGAAAAATCACTCCAGACAAGTTTTCCATTGCTATCGAGAAGTCTTAGAAATATATCTTCATTCATTTCATTTACAAAACTGATGCTTAGTGTTGAATGAGTCGGGTTTGGATAGATCAGGACACCATCAGCCAAGACATAGGGTTGTACATCTACAGTGACCAATACCTGGATCGTATCGCTGGAAGTACAGCCATTCTGATCCGTAATTATTACCCAATAATTTCCTGTTGAATTCGCATTGGCGACCTGTGTCGTCTCTCCTGTATTCCATAAATATGTTGCAAAGCCCTGTCCTGCATCAATTGATACTGTGCTTCCGCTTTCAATAATGGTATCATTACCCAATGATATTTGCGGCAATGGAAATACAACAGCATTCACCGGAATGAAATTACCGTGGCAACCATTTGAAACAGCAGCATAGTAGGTCGTTGTTACATTCAATACAGGCGTTTGGAAAGTGATTCCGGTTCCCAATAGTGTACCGTTGGGAGCATCGAACCAGGAAATGGTATCTGGGGACGAACCTATCAGAACAATTTCTCCTGAGCCACAGGTACTACCCGGAATTAATGCCGGATCTGCCGGAATCGAATGAATGATGGCTTGCACCTGGACGAAATTGCTGATACAAATATTTTGTGTAGAAACTGAATATGAATTTGTCTGGCTTAGTACCGGTGTGGTAAAACTGGTTCCTGTTGCAAGTAAATTTCCATTCGGTGAATCATACCAGCGGATAGTATCTGTTGAGAATGCATTTAATGTAACCGTCCCGGTGCCACAGCGAATCTGATTACTGACCACAGGACTTGCCGGAACAGGCAATATGACAGCATTCACAGAAATAAAATTACCGGGACAAATTCCTTCAGCGCGAACAAAGTAAATTGTATTTGACGTCAAAGTTTGTGTAGTAAAATTACCTCCTGTAGCGAGAAGGTTTCCATTTGGAGAATCATACCAGCGGATTGTATCTGATGAAACTGCATTCAATGTAACAGTTCCAGGACCACAATGGAGCTGGTCGCTCACTACCGGATTTACAGGAACAGGTAAGATGACAGCACTCACAGAAATAAAATTACCCGGACAAATTCCTTCAGCCCGAACAAAGTAGTTTGTTGTTGAAGTCAAAGATGGTGTAGTAAAATTGTTTCCTGTACCGAGAAGGCTTCCATTTGGAGAATCATACCAGCGGATTGTGTCATTGGAAGAAGCATTTAATGTTAAAACTCCATCTCCACAACGGCTTTGATTTGAAACAACAGCATCAGGAGAAATAGAATTGATAATGGCATCCACAGGAATAAAATTGCCGGCGCATATTCCCTTTGCCTGTACAAAATAAGTAACAGTCTGATTTAATACCTGTGTTGCAAATTGTATTCCTTCTGAAAGTAAATTTCCACCAGGTGCATCATACCACCTGATTGTATCTGCACTGTTCGCAGAAATATTTATGCTACCCGGACCGCAATTTGAACCTGAAGTAACAACGGGATCAAGCGGCAATGCATTGATTGTTGCAACCACCGGAACATACTGACTGGGGCAAATGCCACCAGCTCTTACAGAATAAGTTGTTGTTTGAGCCAGGGAAGGCGTTGTGAAAACGTGTCCGGTATACAACAGACTTCCGTTCGGACTATTGAACCAAGATATCGTATCATTCCCGGGAATTGACAAATCAATACTCCCATTTCCGCAGCGGCTTACATTTGTTACAAGAGGATCAGGAGAAACTGCATTAACAGTTGC
>JBDTTM010000255.1:0-6192 GCA_039930605.1 Bacteroidota bacterium | reverse complement strand
AAAAGGGTTATTGAATAAGTATCGCAAGGCTTCCAAAGTGAAAGCTCGAATATATCGTTCAGGCCGTCATCATTGGGTGTAAATGAATTCGGGATGTACACAATCTCGCCTTCGTTCACATCATACCGGAATGGTTTCTGAATATATTCCTGGCAATTGGATTCCTTGTTCACAGTTAAAGTGACAATATAATCCTTTGAAAGATCGCGGTAAACGTGCACGGGATTTGTCTGGGTACTTGCGCCCTGGTCACCAAAATTCCAGTCGTAATAAACTGCTATCGGCGACTTATTATTAAAAAACACCTCACCGGAACATGAGTCTAGGAACAATTCAAAATCTGCCGGGGTACGAACGATGATATGTATGTTTTTTCCTGCCGTATCAACGCAACCATATTGTGATTTGGAAATCAGTTTCACAGGAATATCTCCGGCAATATGATAAATGTGTTCTGCTTGTGCGTCTTCAATTGAATCGCCATCTCCAAAAAGCCATTTGTATGCTACAGAGTTGGTAGATTGCTCAACAAAAGTTACCAATGAGTCGCAATCGGTATGTGCCCAGCTGAACGCGCTTTCAGGAAGCGGCGGAAGCATGGCCGTCAATTGTGTTGTATCAGAACAACCTGAATCATTTTCTGCAATCAACTGTACAGAAATATTTCCATCGGTATCGAACTGATGTTGCGCATCTACAGCCTGTCCATTAAATCCGTCAGAAAAATTCCAATAGTATCTCGTTGCATCTGTTGAATTGTTTATTCCGTTCACCATAAATGTACAAGTGTCAACGGACATTACAAATGCAGCAAGCGGTTTCCGGTTTACATAAACTGTCTGAGTAAGATGATCCGTACATGTCAAATTGGTTCCCAGCGCCTGCATAGTCACTACATACGCTCCCGAATGAAGGAAGAGATGCACAGGATCCCTGTTGAATGCAGCTGTATTGTCGCCAAAAGCCCAGGTAAAACTCGGTGAATTAATACTCAGGTTATGGAAATGAATCAGTGAATCGCATGGCGCAATATCCCAGGCAAAATTCGCTATGGGAACCTGTGGCAGGTTGAAGGTAACCTGTGAAGTATCCCGGCAGCCACTGTCATTTGACGCAATTAAGTAAGCTGTGACATTTCCATCAATCATATAATTGTGTTGTGGGCTTTCATCAGTCCCTGAGGTGTTGTCACCAAAAACCCATTGGTAGTTTGCTGCTTCCACCGAGGTGTTATTAAACGAAACAGTATGCGCACAAGTGTCCAGGCTAAAACTAAAAGTACTAGCGGGAACGGGATCAACATCCACATTAATCCTTGCTGTATCTGTACATCCGGAATCCGAAGAGGCAACAAGTGTAACCGTGTAGTTTCCCCATGAAGCATATTGATGTGAAGGATTCTGAGAAAAGGCAAGCTGGTTGTCACCGAAATTCCACAACCAATAATTTGGAGTCGAATTCAAACTGAAAGATGAGTCGATAAATTGAAACTGGTTAGTACATGGTGGAGCCGTTACACCAAACCGGGTAAAGAATGCCGGGTAAACCCTTGCTTCGCCAAAAGCAGTGTCGTTACAATTTGGATTTGCCGCATAGGCAATGAGCGTGAGCGGATAAACGCCTGTATCAGGGTAAGTGTAATTTGGATTCATCTGGCTGGAAGTGTCGTTGGTTGTTGCAGGATCTCCAAAAGTCCAGGCATAAGTAGATGCACCGTAACTTGTATTCACAAAACTAGCATCAAGCGTTCCACAAACCACAGTAGGTGAAAATATCGAAGCCACCGTATAGTTTGCACAATAGGTAACATTCACCTGGAAATCCCTTCGCGTTTCCCCGATTAAAACCCCATTGCGATATTCCTGAACGAGAATTCCATAAACATACTGGCCAATATCGTGGGGTATGGCGGTTAACAAACCTGTCTGTGGATTAATTGTAAGCGGTGTTCCTCCCATCACATCTGCTAGTGAATAAGGCGCCTGGAAAACGATTGGCGAATAAGGTGGCGCAGAAGGTGGTGAAGGCATCGGCGCATTTTGATCAGCACCGTCATAAGGGGTATAGAGTGAATAGACCAATGAATCGCCGTCAGCATCTGTGGCAGAATGATCAAAAGTAAATGGGGCTCCGGCACAAATAAATGTTGGTGGCAGGTTCGTATACACCGGGTTATCATCTACAGCATATACCTGGTCAGGGATTTCAGCAGTGTAAGTAGCACCTGTATATTGAAATATGTTCAGGCAGGAATAATTACGGCAACAGCGCTGGTATGCGATGGTATAACCACCTGCTAACGGGGGCAATGTAACAGTGGTATAGTAGTGGGCTACCTGGTCGCAGATGTCGGTAGGCGGTGTAAGGCAGGGTGTATTGATCGCATTCGGAACAAAATCAGAATCGTTGATGGGCACAAGTACATTTTGAACAAGGCTTCCCTGGCTGTCGAAGATTCCCAGTGAAGCCTGGGGATCGTAGGGTGCCTGCCCGTTAAAACAATCGCGGTAAACAACCAGTGTAATTTCGTACTGGTTGTTGCCAATGTAATGATAGTACATCTCACCTCCTACTATATGGGAAGCAAAAAGGACTTCAGCGCAAAAAAGTAAGAGGACAATGCCGAAAATTTTTTTCATGTTGCCAGTGCATTTCCGCCTAACAAAATTAGTAAACTACTTGTCTTCACCAAGAATTATTATGTAAAATGACAAACCGGTTACGTAAATGAACATTTGCCGGTAACTTACTATTGAAAGACCCTGTTTTCCGGCCATAAGTATGATGTATTTTCGCCTATTCTGACTATTGAAATCTTATCATAACCAATGAACAGCATCAATAATAAATTCACTTCGCTACTCAACCTTCGCTACCCCGTGGTAATGGCGCCGATGTTTCTCGTTACCAATGAAGCCATGCTCAGGCAAAGCATTGAAGCAGGAATTCTTGGATGCTTTCCAACGCTCAATTACAGGAAGGAAGCGGAGTTGAAAGGCGTATTAACAAATCTCAACAGTTTCATGGAGGGCAGGAAACGACAACCCGGCACATACGGGGTGAACCTGATTGTGCAACGCTCCAATATTTATTTTGAAAAGCATTTGAAAATTTGTGTCGACCAAAAGGTACCCGTTTACATTACGTCACTTGGAAATCCAAAGGTTACTATTGATGCTGCACACAGTTATGGGGCAAAAGTTTTTTGCGATGTGACGAATATCCAGCATGCAAAAAAATGTTATGAAAATAATTGCGATGGCTTTGTCGCAGTAGGACAGGGTGCGGGAGGACATGCAGGTCCAAATCCTTTAATGCTTTTGGTAGCCACTTTGAAAAAACACTTTCCAGATAAAATCGTTCTTGGAGCAGGTGGAATTGCACATGGAAGCAGTCTCCTGAGTGTGCTGGCGGCAGGTGCCGATGCGGGATACATTGGTACCCGTTTTATCGCCTGTACAGAAGCAAACATCACCGAGGAATATAAGGACGAGGTAGTAAAGGCACATATGGAAAATATTGTGATGACGGACAGGATCAGTGGAACTCCCTGTACAATAATCAATACACCTTACGCGCAGAAAATCGGCTTGCATCAAAATGGATTTGAACGCTATATGAGCCGCAATCCGAAAACAAAAAAATATTTCAAGATGCTCGTAGCCAAACGTGGAATGGAATGGCTTGAAGATGCAGTAAAGCCGGGTAATTATCACAAGCTATGGTGCGCCGGTCAAAGTGTTGAAATGATCAATGATATCAAGCCGATCAGGGAAATTGTGGATACACTGATCCATGAGTGTAATGAAGCATATAGAAACCTGGCACAACAATTTTCTTAGCCACTGTTTTATCGGAACCTGTTAACCAATATGGCAGACAGGTTGCCGGCCTGCATTGGATTATTGATGTTGTAAATTAAAATAAACAAAATGAAAAAGCTACTGATCATTTTCGAGCGAGCCAGGCATTCGAAATTTTTTCTTTACCTCCTTAACCGGATATTGTGGTATGCCATCCCGTTTAATAAACCGCACAGGATTAAAATCACCTGTGTCCTTGATGGTGGTGTATCTGTCCGCCTGCCGTATCGTAGAAAGAACTTCAATCATCTCAAAGGAATTCACGCATGTGCGTTGGCTACGATGGCAGAATTTACAAGTGGTATCTCCCTCCTTACTCTGATTGGCACAGACTACCGGCTTATCATGAAAAATATCAATGTTACTTTTCATTACCAGGCCAGAATGGACGTGATTACCACACTGGTACTGGACAAAAAAATGATTGAGGAGAAAATAATTTATGAGTTGAAGTCCAATGATGCCGTATTTTTCGTGCACACGGTTGAGGTTCACGACCTGTTGGCCAATCATATTTGTACCGCACAGGTACAATGGCAGATAAAGCGCTGGGAAAAAGTAAAGAGTAAATAATATTTTTTTTTAATATTTCCCAGTATGACCCAATCAACCCACCGGTGGCGAAATAATGTTTTTTTTTCTAAGAATTGTGAATAATTTGCGCACTATAACACTAACTATAAAACACTTACAAATGAAAAATTCAATTTTAAAATCGAGCCTAGCAAATCAATTGATGGGTGCAGCAATCGTACTCATTGCGGTCTGTTTATTTTCATTTATTAACCCGGAGAGAAATACACCCAATCAGGTCGGGGATGAACCCGGGGGCGGAAAGTCAATTTCAGCAGTAGAAGCCAGAGGGATGATGGCTAATTTTCCTAAGTGGAAACCTACTAACGGGCAAAAGGGTGGCTACTTAAGTAAGAAGGCATTTGATGCTATATTCCTGGCCAATCCTACTTCAACAGGAATTTATTGGTATTTGGGAACTGCCGTGGATGGAAAGGATTTAAACCTCATTGTTGAACCTGGTATATCTCTACTGAATGGTGTGAACCTTGCGAACCCATCAAGTATTTTTATGTCGGAAACAATGTGTCCGACAGAATGCGGATCCCTGGGCAGAGATTAACGCTTAATTTTCTATTTTATATTTCTCCGGAAATTGAATTGCAATCTGACGAACCGTACATGGCTATAAAAATCAGATCGAACAGCCGATTTGCATTTTGATGAAAAAATTCCTGGCCTTAATGGCTACATCAATTCTTTCCAGCTTGCTTTATGCCGAGACAGAGGTTATAGCGCATATTGATTCATTGCTTATTGAGTTACAACATACGGGTGATGATACCGGCAAAGTAATTCTGTTGAATGAACTTACGTCTGCGTATTGGGAAAAAGGGATTATCAACACATCAGATACAATATCATTTTTTACGAACGAGGCCCTTCAGTTGGCACAAAAACTTGGATACAAAGAAGGCCTGGCTACAGCATTTCTCAACAAGGGTAAATTTGAAATTGCGCATACCCATAAATTCGCTGATGCCACATCAGATCTGTTGGAAGGTCTCTACAATTTCGAAAAAATAAACGACAGCGCAGGCATTTCAAAATGCTATCTTCAGCTGGGAGTAGTCAGTTTCATTTTGATGTATTATGAAGATGCAATAAAAAATCTGGCACAATCAATTTTATTTGCAGCGGATAATCCCGGCATCAAAGCGACAGGAACTTACCTTACAGCACTCTCCTTTTCCGAATTAAAGAATATTAAAGCTGCTAAAAAATATTTTTCACAGGCGTTGCAGTCTTATGCCCAGCTCGGCAATAGTCACGGCATTAAGGAATGTTACATCTATATGGGAAAGATGTATGCAAATTCCGAGTTTCCGGATAGCGGGTTTTATTACCTGAATAAGTCCATTGCCATGATTGATTCATCAAGCGATAGTTCAGCCTGGGGAAGGCCATTTTCATTTCTTTCAAGTGCGATGCTAAAAAAAGGAAATGTGAATGAAGCGATTCGTTATGGGCTGTCAGGATATCACATTGGCAAGGATTACAGAGATGAAATAACAGTCATTGAATCTGTAACTACATTAAACCAGGCATACTTCATTAAAGGAGATTTCAGCAAGGCCTATTTTTTTCTGAAGGAATTGAAAGAAATGAAGGATTCTATTTTTAACAGCAGTGTAGCTCAACGTGTAGCAGAATCGAAAAGCAAATTCATCTTTGAAAAGGAGTTGAACGACCGGAAATTGAAGCAGGAAAAAGAAGAAGCAATTGCCCAGGCGCAGATTCAAAAGCAAAAAATTCT
>JBDTTM010000254.1:0-6196 GCA_039930605.1 Bacteroidota bacterium | reverse complement strand
TTCATCGCATGATCAGTTGTGATCGGGCTGTCTTTACCATTGGTGACAAGATTCAGTCTTGATTCATCTATTGTATAACGTTTCACGAGGTGATTTCTAACTGCTTCTGCTCTCTTTTCACCCAGTGTTTTATTGTAATTCTCTGTTGCGCGTGTATCACAATTACCAACGATATCGAATTTGATGCTCGGATTATTTTTCAAAATCAAAGCGATATCGGCAAGCATCTCATAAAATTTTGGCGTAACAACAGCGCTGTTAACATCAAAAAATACAGAAGGAATATAGCCGGTAACAACTGAAGAGGATACCGAACCCGGGCCGGAAGTTGGGATCGTAACACCTGTTCCGGAAACGAGCGTTCCTTTTGGTGTATTCGGTTCCATGTCGCGGCTATCAGGAATTCCGTCATTGTCGGCATCCAGTTCACGGCCTTGCGCATCCACCTTGGCACCTTTAACTGAAAATGGTTCAGCATCCAGGTAATCCGGAACGCCATCGCCATCTGTATCAACAGAAGTACCATCACCATAAACTTTTACGCCTTCAGGAGTTGAACCATCGCGGTCGAACATATCGGCAACGCCGTCTTTATCCTTATCGCCTGTCATCTGATCCACTTTTTCTTTCGTATCATACAGATCAGTATAAATTGTCTGAAGCGGGTTCACCCATTCAATCGTTTTCTCTTTCCTACCTATGTGATAGGTGACGCCGATATTCATGTAGCTATAGTCATCGTCATTGGAGAGGATTCTCACCCAACCATCCAGTTTATCCGAACGCGTAGTGCGCAAAGTGTATTCAGCGTGGAATGAAAATTTCTTGGCAAAACGGTAACGGACACCAACGCCAAAAGGGATCACTAATTCAGAAGTCGGGTCAAATGAAATATCATTCCTGGTTCCGGAAGGCTGCCATTGGAGATTCTTTTTAAGCGTGCTATCGCCTTTATTTACAGTGTTTACTGGGCTGAAATTCATTATGCCGATGCCAACATAAGCATACAATCCAAAATTAGGTGTGCGTTTCAAAAAACCGATGTTTCCGATGTGCGCCACTGCATTGAGTGTAGCTTCATAATTAATCGTTGTTTTATAACCATAATAAGGCGCTTTATCTGAAACACCTTGAAGGTTTGCATGGATAAATTGTCCCTGTAAAGCAAAATTATGAGAGAAAAATTTGGCTATGTTAAATCCAAATCCAAGCTGACTTTTCAGGTTATCGGCATTCAGGTCACTTGCGGCAATGTCTGTATTCGGATAGGTCAATCCAAAATGCACACCGACCTCCCATGTGTTGTAATCTTTTCTCTTAGGTAAGCGGTCGACTCCTGAAACAGTGGAAGTTGCCTGAGTGGAAGTTTCAGTCTGTGCCAGCAAATCATTTGCACAAATACATAGTAAGCATGTAAATGCAAGTGTAGATAATCTCATAGGTTAGTTGTTTTATTGAGTAGAAGTGGGGCAAAAATACGAATCTACCACTACGATGCAAATCTAAATGAGTTGCATTTAGTCGTTGCTATTCAAACATTTCGGATTATCAGCCATTATTTCAGTTCAAACCGGTGAAGTCCGGGCAAAAAATCCTTTTCAAGTAGCTGTATTATTTTTTGGTAGTCAGCTTCGTTGTTTACAAAGTCAAGGTGGTTGGAATCAACGATTAAAATTCTCATGTTAGATTGCCCTTTGAAGAAATCCCAATATCCCCGTTCTAACTTTTCCAGGTAATCATCAGTGATATTTACTTCATACTCCCTCCCTCTCTTGCGGATGTTTTGTTTGAGCATCGGCACATCTTTATGCATGTATAGCAACAGATCGGGTTTTGGTAAATTCGGGTTGATTATCTTAAATAGCTTTTGATACAGGTCAAGTTCATGGTCCTTGAGCGTAATGCTGGCGAATATCAATGACTTGCTGAGGAGGTAATCAGAAACAGTTTGCTGATGAAATAATTCAAGATTGGTGAGGTCATTTTTAAGTTGTGAATACCGGTCAGCAAGAAAAGATAGTTCAAGCGGAAATGCATACCGGGGCTGGTTTTCATAAAATTTAGGCAGGAATGGATTGTCGGCAAACCGTTCGAGGATGAGTCGCGTATCAAAATCCCGTGCGATGCGCGAAGCCAGTGAGGTTTTGCCGGTTCCTATGTTTCCTTCTATTACTACGTAATCATATTTGAGCCGGCTCATTCCTGTATCCGTGTTAATAATTTTTCAACTTTGTCTGTATCCCTGAGTTCGTTCAGCATTTCTAATACTGTTTTCTTCAGGACCGGGTGAATTTTTGATGGGAGAATTTCAAACAGGGGTTCCAGCACAAATCGCCTTTCATGAAGGTGTGGGTGCGGCACCTGAAGGACTGCCGTATCAATGCTGGCATCATTGATAAAAAGAATATCGATATCAATAATGCGGGGCTCCCATTTCCGGCTTCTGATTCTCCCCATCGTTTGCTCAATAACCAAAATATTTTCCATCAGCGTACCCGGTTCCAGTTCTGTTTCTACTTCAATCACCTGGTTGTAGAATGAAGGCTGATCCGTGTTGCCCCATGCCGCTGTCTCATATACCGCTGATTTTTTCTTCAGTACGCATGGTAATTCCTTCAACTGCTGTATGGCCGTTTCCAGTTTCGATTGCCGGTCGCCTATATTGCTCCCCAGGCTAAGTACCACATCGTTCATCCGGAATTTTTTTTTTCAAACATAGGGAGAAGAAATTAAGTTCGGCAAATAAAAAATGGAATTCATGCATTATCCTATTCGTATATTCGCACTTTATTTAAACGCTGGCTTATAACTTCTAACTCGCCTTCGCGAAGCTTCAACGGAGCAAGGCTTCTGATTATTGACTTAATTAAATGAAACAATTCTTCAAATTCATGTTTGCCTCCATGCTCGGATTTGTCCTTGCAGGGGTACTCCTTATATTTATCGTGATTGCGATGATTTCTTCAGCTGTTTCCAGTGCCAGTGATGGTGAAGTTGTAATTGCAGACCATACTGTATTGGAAATAACACTCAGTAGTACAGTTAAAGAACGGACATCCAGAAATCCACTGGAGGATTTGAATTTTAACCTGAACCAAAAGCGGGATCTTGGCCTCAACGACATCTTGAAAAATATTGAGAAAGCCGAATCTGATGATCACATAAAAGGAATTTTTCTGAATCTCTCAGGTGTTTCTGCGGGGTTGGCGCAGCTTGAAGAAATCCGCACTGCCCTTAATCATTTTAAATCTTCCAAAAAATTCATATACGCCTATAGCGAAGATTATGACCAGGCAAGCTACTACCTCGCTTCTGTTGCGGATTCCGTCTACCTCAATCCGCAGGGAAGTATGGACTGGCATGGCTTGCGTTCTGAACTGATGTTCATGAAAGGTGCACTTGAAAAACTGGAGATAGAACCTGAAGTGATCCGGCATGGGAAATTTAAAAGCGCAGTAGAACCATTTATCAATGATAAAATGAGTCCTGAAAACCGTGCTCAGATATCTCAACTGATACATGGAATATGGAATTATTATGTAGCTGTTGTTTCCCAAAGCCGCCATGTTGATGAAAGTGTTTTCCAGGAAGCTGCTTACAATATGACAGTGCGCACGCCGCAAAAAGCCGTTGAGCTCAAACTGGTTGACAGGCTTGCTTATGTTGATGAGGTTCAAAGTGCTTTGAAACGGGCCAGTGGAATTACTGAAAAGGAGAAAGTAAAATTTATTGCGTTGAAGAAATACAATAAAGTGCGTGGTGTAACTAAATTATTTTCCAATAAAAAAGTTGCTGTGATCTATGCTGTGGGTGATATACAATCAGGTGAAGGGGATGATAACTCCATTGGCTCTGTGAAGCTTGCTGCCACGATTCGCAAAGCAAGACTCGATTCCAGTATCAAGGCCATTGTACTTCGTGTAAATTCACCGGGGGGAAGTGCGCTTGCTTCCGATGTGATCTGGCGCGAAATGCTTTTGGCAAAGAAGGCCAAACCTGTAATCGTTTCCATGGGCGATGTGGCCGCGTCCGGTGGCTATTATATTTCCTGTGCTGCTGATACCATTGTATGTGAACCGAATACGATTACAGGAAGCATTGGTGTATTTGGATTGCTTTTCAATGCACAAAAGCTGTTGAACAATAAGCTGGGACTTACATTCGATACGGTGAAGACAGGCAGGTTTGCAGGAATCGGCTCACCTACACATCCGCTTACTTCGGAAGAAAGGGATGTTGTACAGGAAGAAGTAGAGCGCATTTATGATACATTCATTTCACACGTGGCTGAAGGAAGAAATATGTCAAAAGCTGACGTGGATAGCATTGGTCAGGGAAGAGTCTGGAGCGGAATTGATGCCAAGCGGCTGGGACTTGTTGACGTTCTTGGCGGAATCAATACTGCAATCGAAATTGCTGTGAAGAAAGCGCACCTGGATGAATACAGGATCATTGCATTGCCGGAAGAAGAGGATATGATTAAGAAGTTGTTAGAAGACCTCACCGATGATGTAAGCATGCATGTTGCCAAAGAAAATTTTGGTGCTGCGTATGATTATTATGGACAGGTGCATTCATTGCTCAGCCAGCAAGGTATTCTGGCCCGCATGCCGTTTGATATCAATGTACATTGATGCAATTCGTGAATAAGTAATTATAAAGTGGAACAGACTCTCTCACCAACGATTCATAACAAAGGTGCTGTACTGAGCATCCTGGATGAATCGCTATTTACCGGTGAACAGAAGCCATACCGGTTACTTTGTACGATTGACCCTGAATTTATCAGTATCGCTGCTGTTGATCCTTTGAAAAATAAATTTTCCGGCTTCGAGGGATTTCATCTTGCAAAGCCGCATAGTGATGAGCAGCTTGCTCAGAAAATTGCTGAGCTTCCATTGCAAAGCACGATTTTGAAAAAGGTGGATTTCAGAAATGTGTCCGTTCAGTTTACCAACAACAGGTTTACATTTATTCCTGCTGCGATTTTTAAAGCTGAAGATGCAGAAGCATATTTTAATTTTAACCAGCCAAAGAGGGACGATGAATCGCTTCACTATGATACGATCAGGGGTTATGATGCAGTCAATATTTTTACGGTCCCGGATCAATTGATAACCGGATGCAAAAAAATGTTTGAAAAATTCAATGTGCATCACCACCTGACTTCTTTGCTTGATGCAGCCCGTTTTCATTCACAAAAGCAATCCGGCAAATGCATGTTTATTCACCTTCATTCTTCCTCGTTGGATATCATTGTGCTGGAAGAAAGAAAGTTGCTTTTTGCCAATTCATTTTCGAATAAAAGTATTGAGGATGGAGTTTATTTCGTGATGATGGTCTGTGAACAGTTGTCACTGAATACTGACAAATCAACAGTGATTTTATCCGGCGAAGTAGAAAAGGAAACCGGATTAGCCAAACAGCTTCAGCAATACATCCGTCATATTTCATTTGGCGAACGGATCAGGACAGCGTCGTTTACTTATGGTTTTGACGAGCTCCCTCCACATTATTACCATGCAGCTTTCAGTCATATCCTGTGCGAATCATAAGTGGAACATTAAAGGGCAGAAACATCATTGCATATGGAAACCTTCCTGTGCGGCCCACTACCGATTTTGCCAAGACGGGATTGTTTAATATCCTGAATAATTATTTTGACTTTGAAAGCGTTTCTGTGCTGGATTTATTTTGTGGCATCGGCAGCATCAGCCTGGAGTTTGCTTCCAGGGGTTCGAAGCAGATTACTTGTGTGGATGATCATGCCGGCTGCCTTGGTTTCATAAAGGAATGTGCCGTGAAATTTTCTTTGCCGGCAATTGCAACAATGAAAGCAGATGCATTTAAATATATTGAGAAGCTTGATAAAAAGTATGACATCATTTTTGCCGATCCTCCTTTCGACTCCACAGAAACCGATCGGCTTCCTGACCTTGTCCTTGAAAAGAAATTATTGAATGAAGATGGTTGGCTCATTGTCGAGCATCAATCCAAAAGAGTCCTGAAAAGCATTGCCCAACCCTGGCAAGTCAGAAAATATGGCAATTGTACTTTCAGTATTTACACTGAACCGAATTCATAATTTCTTTTTTGTTTCTTGTCATTTCGAATTTCGAATTTTCTATTCGTATATTCGTACCATCGTAGATTCGTAGTCATTAGATATTCGTACCATCGTAGATTCGTAGTCATT
>JBDTTM010000253.1:0-6198 GCA_039930605.1 Bacteroidota bacterium | reverse complement strand
AGCTTTCCATTTGAGTAGACAAGATTGTGCGATGCAGGAAGCGATTTGATTTTATTGTAATACGTTTCATCCTCATAACATATCCAGCCTAATTGCAGACCCCTGCTAACCTGTGCAAGATTTAATTCATTGCTGAACAAGGGAGATTGCTTCAGCGCCTTGTATTCGGAACCAAAATAAAACCGCCCACCGGACTGTATGTAGTAGAATGGTTTTATTCCAAAACGGTCACGGGAACAGAAAAGTAGTTTTTCTTTTTTATCCCACAATGCAAACGACCACATTCCCATAAAATGTTGGACACAATCCTTTCCATATTCGCGATAGGCCGCCAGGATTACCTCTGTATCTGATTGCGTTTTGAAACTGTAACCTTTCTGTTTAAGTGCTTCCCTGACTTCAATATAATTATAAATCTCTCCGTTGAAGATAATCACAGAATCAAAATACTCCATCGGCTGGTTTCCATCAGCAGAAAGATCAATAATGCTGAGGCGGTTATGCCCAAGAGCCAGCGGCATTTCAATTTTTTTTCCACGTGCATCAGGTCCGCGATGTGCAATACTCTGTAACATCCGCTCAAGCGTTCCTTCCGCTCCAGCATTCGTAATTTGTGGATCAAAAAATCCTGCTATTCCGCACATATCTGAATCAACGTTTATCTGATGGTAAGCTCCCGGAAATAATTGCAGCAAGCTGCTGAGTCAGGTTCTTCCTTGAGTACTTTTCAAAGGTAGGTGATTGCCGGATCATTTTTTTGTTATCCGCTGACTGGCTCAACAATTCAATCAAATGTGCCGTCAATGCAGAACGCTCACTGCGCTCAAAAGTTTTTCCTGCTTCACATTCTTCAATGATTTTTGCCGCATCACCATTACGGGCACCAATGCAGATTATTGGTCTTTTAGCAGCCATGTATTCAAACAATTTACCCGTAAGTATTCCATGGCTGTCAGGAACGTCAGGAATTACCAGGAGCAATGCGTCAGAAGAAGTCATATATCCAATTGCTGTTTCATGCTTTACGTGGGGCACAAATTCTGTGATGTCATCCAGCTTATTTTCTCTCACCATCGAAATAATATTCTCTGTTCTTCCACCAACAAATCTGAGTTTTATCTTTTTGTCAGGATGAGATGCCATAGCCATTGCCAGGCATTCAAAAAACATTTTTGGATTATATATATCTGCAATGGTCCCTACATAAGTTATTGTAAATGCTTCATTGATGGACTGCTTTCCCGGCGGAAAATCGTCCTCATCAAATCCATTGGGAATTACATGAATCTTTTTCTCATCAATCAAATTACTTTTGGAAAGGTAATTTGTCAAAATGGGCTTACTTACCACGATGAGTTCATCTGCCTGTTCAACAACCTGTTTTTCAAAAGCAGCATCTTTGGCCAGCGCCATTTTTGTATGCAGCATATCATTGTAGTAGAAAATATCTGTCCAGGGATCACGAAGGTCTGCAATCCATTTAAGTTGCGGGAATTTTTTCTTCAACTTTAATCCAATCAATTGTGAACTATGTGGCGGCGAAGAAATTAATAACGTATTTATTTTTTCTGCCTCAATCAGTTCAGCTGCTTTTGCATATGCATGCTTCACCCAGCCTTTCCTTGCATCGGGAATAAAAAAATTTCCACGCACAAAACGAAGCACTCTTTGGGAGAATTTATCTTTGTCTTTATTGGCAAAGCCACCATAGGGAGCTTTGTTACCCGTCAGTTTCGTGAGCATGTTGAGTGGCTCAAATGAATTGGTACGAAGAACTTCCAGACCAGCCGGAACTTCATTCAATAACGAAGTATCCAGGATCGGGTAGCTTGCAACCTGCCCGTCAACAGTGATTACATAAGGTTTGAATCCGAATTGCGGAAGGTATTTCGCAAACTTTAATATGCGTTGCACCCCTGCGCCCCCACTGGGCGGCCAATAATAAGAAAGTATAAGTATTTTTCTTTTTTCTTCCACACTGGTTAGAACCGGTATTTGCTAAAGTGGTTCAGGATTTTGTTTTTGGCAACGGGCTGCCTGCAGTCGACTTATCTTTTTTATATTCGACAAAACCGGCTCCCGCAATCAGCAGAATCAGTAAAGCTGAACTCACCAAAGATATTTTCTCTCCCGTGACATATACTTCAGGTTCAAATTTCCATTCAATGGTATGTGATCCTGCAGGGATTTTCATTCCACGCAATACATAATTTGCGCGGCAATAATCACTTTTCTGTCCGTCAACATAAGCATTCCAACCTTTGTCATAATAAATTTCTGAGAAGACAGCCACCTGCGGAACAGATGAATTAGATTTGTATACAAGATCGTTCAGTTTGAATGATTCAAGTTTAATCGATGCCGATGAATCATTTGTTGGATTAACCCCGGCAAACTGCTCTTTAAAACGCTGATCCACCAGCACCGTAGTCTTGGGATCAAAGGTTCGCAATCCTGCAAGTTCCGCATCCGCATCAGGAACAATTTTCACTTCGTTTACAAACCATGCATTTCCCAATGCACCCTGGTTCTGAATCGGTGAGGCGTCCGGATTAATGATGAGGTATTTTGTATTCATCATGTTAATTGTACGCTGCGAAAACAAGGTTGACATGGTAAGACTGTCCTTCTTTTGTATTGCGCTTTTAATGTCTGCCATTTCGGGAGTCAGTGTATAGTCAATCATCTCCTTATAACGTTTTAGTTTTGCGCCATGGTAACCTCCTATTGATTGGTGATAATACGAAGTACTGGCATCATTAAAGGTATTGGCGGCAAGGTTCAACACCCTGTAACTCGAGGTATCATGCAAAATCATTTCATCTGCCTGTGTCATTGGAAATGCTGCGCTGTTAGCAGTCTTCCGGGCATAGTCATCATCGGCGAGATAACGTTTGTCCACAATCCACAAATCAAGGAATATGAGTACTGCCAAAGTCCAGATGATATACCCATCTCTGAATTTGTAGCGCACAAAAGTGTAAATCAAAATGGAAGCCATTAATACCAAAAAGAATGTTCGCATGGCATCAGCAGTCATGATAGACTTACGGGCATTTTCCAATGAAGTAAAAAATCCATCCAGCACATCCTGTGAAACATGCTGATCCTTGATAGAAGCCGAAACGCTGTCGTATTCTTCCTGCGTATAAAATGAAGTAAAAGTTGTAGGTGCTACTAGAATTAGAATTGAAATACCAATTACAATTCCTCCGCCATAGTATAGCTTCTTTATATTCCTTCTCATCCAGTCCGTCTCTTTCACAATTTTATCTAATGCAAGCACAGCCAAGAGTGGCATCATAAATTGAACAATCGTCAAGGTCATGGAGACTGTTCTGAACTTGTCATAACCGGGAACATAATCGAGGAAAAAATTGGTGAATGACATAAAATGTTTCCCCCAACTCAACATAAGACCCAAAATCGTGGCAGAAAGAATCCACCATTTCATTTCTCCTTTGATGATAAATAATCCAATGATAAAAAGTAAACAGATAATCGCTCCTACATAAGATGGACCGCCGGTAAAAGGTAAATCACCATAGTAAGCTCCAAACTGAGCGATGTTTTGTTTGTAATTCGAATCAACATTCTTCAATGCATCTTTATTCGATTTTGAAATGGGTTCAGAAACACCTCCTTTGAAGTTGGGAATAAAAAGTGTGAAGCTCTCTCCCACTCCATAACTCCAGCCGGTTACATAATCACGGTCGAGTCCTGAAGTTTTGTTTTCTTTATCTGATGTAAGTTCTGATGGTCCTCTCGTAGAATATTTACCGTACTCAGCTGTCGCCATCAGGTTGGTGATATTGGTACATCCTGCTACCACAGCGATAAATGCAAGTGATGCTGTTGCTTTCAGAAAATATGGAATTGTCTTTTCTCGGTTAGCCCTGATAAACTCTGCTATGCCAAGCAATACAATGATCAGGATGAGGTAATACGTGATCTGCAGGTGATTTGCATATAGTTCAAGCGCTATCATCAAACCGGTAATTGCAGTCCCAAGCAACCATTTTCCCCTGTATGTCATGATGATCCCGGCAATAACAGGCGCCATGAATGCAATGGCATGCGCTTGTGTATTGTGACCTGTTTCAATGTATATGAGGAAGTAACTTGACAAAGCAAAACCCACTGAGCCCAATAGAGCAATCCGTTTATCTACTTTTAATACAATCAACAGGAAATAAAATCCAATCATTAGCCCCCAAAGGAGGTTTGCAGGTGAAGGCAAGCCAAGCCAGATAACTTTATTGATATACTGAATAAGGTTTGCAGGATAGACTACTGAAATCTGGTACGCAGGCATTCCCCCAAACATGGAATTCGTCCAGAGTGGTTCTTCATGGTATTTCACTCTGAAGTCGTCAATGGCTTTACTCATTCCCTCCCAGTTGGCAATATCACTTTGCTTCAATTGCTTCCCGGCAAATAGCGGAGAAAAATAAACCATCGTTATAACAAGGAATGACGCAATGGCAATAAGATGAGGGAGGTATGGCTTTAATTTGTTCATAGTGGAATGTTGAGAAATAAACCGGAAGGATTAAGAGTGCAGAATTAAGAATTTAAAATCAGGTATGAAAAATTTTGATGCACCCTGAGCGTCATTTAATCTCCTCATAATCCACATATTCACCCCTATCATTGTGATTTTGTTGATCGGATTTAGAGGTGGTAGTCACAGTTACATCTCCCTCCTGTTGCCTGGGTTTTTCATATTGTTGCTTGTGATAAACAGTAGACTTCGATGAACCACCGAAAATGCGCCAAAGCACCCAGGTAATAAGAATGGTATAAAAGACATCGGCCATGGAAGAAGTTAAAAGAAATAAGTCAAAAGTAAGAAGTAGCAAGTAAATCGGCGGTCAAATATAACAAGGATTATGGAGAGTTATTCTTTCACAAACCTGATATATTGTACATCCTGATCAAAAGTTATTTGAAGGATAAAAATTCCCGGGGTCAATTGATGAAGATCCAGTTCAGTCGGCAATAGGCAGTTGGCATTACGCAGGATAACAGCCGTACCCATCAGATCAAATACCATAATTGAAGATATTGTAAATTGTTTACTGTCTATTGTCAACTTTTCTTCTGCCGGATTAGGGTAGATAATAACAGCGTTCGTGTTAATTTCACTCTCAATACTTAAAGGAAAACAAAGTGTCTCAACACGCGCACCGGATTTTATTTCAAGTGTATGAGAAACCACAGAAGGTTGTGAAGGAAAATAATTCAGGTGATGATTAGTGGTTATTGTTGCCGGAATATTTACTGTTGTTGCTGTGCTTCGTTCACTACAGCCCATAAATCCTGAGGCATCAGATTTGAGGAACAGAACATCGTTATTGCCGAACTGGTTGAAATAGGTACCGGTGATGGCAAAAGCGCTATCAGCTGTCAGCACCATTGAATAAGCTTCATTATTTTCCAATCCGTTAACAGTTTTAGTCCATAAAGTGTCACCATTGATATCTGTGCGGATCATGTACACATCAAAATTTCCAAAAGAGAAGCTTGCCGACTCACCTGTTATCAGGAAACCGTGATCTGGCAACTGATGGACAGATTCACTTCTGTCATCACTTGTCCCTCCATAAGTTTTAGACCATTCAGGATTTCCCAGCGAATCAGTTTTAATGAGATAATAATCAGCAAGACCGGCGCCGAAACTATACGTGACTGCTGCCAATATAAATCCGCTATCGGAAGCCACCTCAACCTGCTGCGCATAATCGTAACCTACATCACCATATCCCTTCGCCCATTCTATATTTCCCATTGAATCGGTTTTGAATAAGAAAGCATCAACATCCTGAGTATTTGTATTCTGAATAGATCCTGCGGCAATAAACCCACCATCCTTTGCAATCCGAAGCGAATAGACATTGGCATTAAAAAAAGATTCAGTGTAGGATTTAGTCCAAAGCGTATCCCCTACTGAATCTGTCCTGATGAAGTAAACTAAATTATTTCCATTGTATAAGTATCCTGCAAGCAGAAATCCACTGCCAGGGGTTTGGACAATTGAATTGATGTGCTCATCAGCAAACCACAAATAGCTCCTGTTGGAAAGCAAGTTTCCTGATGAATCAATTCTGAGAAAATAAGGAACGAATGAAACACCTCCACCTTTAATACCTGTAATTGCAAATCCTCCATCAAATGTCTGAATGACCTGCGATCCTG
>JBDTTM010000252.1:0-6272 GCA_039930605.1 Bacteroidota bacterium | reverse complement strand
TCATTAACCAACTAAATCATAACCAATGAAAATCTTAAAGAAAATTTTAATTGTACTTGTTGTAATCGTGGCTGTTCTTGCCATTGCAGGTATGTTCATGTCGCCAAAGGTCCGAGTGGAAAGAAGTATGGAGATGAAAGCCTCTCCGGAAGCGGTTTATAGCCAGGTGGCTGATCTCAAGATGTGGGATAACTGGATGCCGTGGAACAAGATGGATCCTGCTATGGTAAAAACCTATGGGGATAAAACGATGGGCGAGGGAGCAACTTATTCATGGGTCAGTAATAATAAAAATGTAGGAAAAGGTTCGATCGTTATTACCAAAGCGGTTCCGAATGAAATGGTAGAAACAACTTTATCATTTGATGGACAGGGAGACGCTACAGGAGGGTACCAGATGGAGAAAACCGATGCTGGTACCAAGGTCACCTGGAGCATGAATATGGACATGGGTTCCAATCCATTCAAACGCCTGATGGGATCGATGATGGATAAAATGATGGGACCTTATTTTGACCAGGGACTTCATTCGCTAGATTCTGCTTCATCAGCTATGCCTGCACCTGCTCCTATGATGGAAAATACTGAAATGCCTGCTGCTGATTCATCTGCTTCAATGGCAAAATAAAATACTGTAAACAATATCAAAAGTGGTTTCGCTACCCTCGGAATCACTTTTTTTATGGACTATTGTTCCATTAATTATTACATATTTCTTGCATTAAATCTTAAAGTCGAACAATTTTTTCAAATGGAATCCATCTTCGGCTGCTCTTGCCAACTGCCTCCCGACACTTCGGGATGCCAACTGGTTTTCTTCTTCTTCTTCTTCTTCTTCTTCTTCTTTCTTCTCATCTTTGCATTCCATTCAAAATAAAAAAATTAATTTTGATTTTGGATACTAATATGGCTGTTCTTGCTTATTGCCCACTGCCAACTGGTTTTTTTTCTTCTTCCCATCCTTGCATTCGATTTTCAGCTGGAAATAATTTCTAATTGCGCCCCTGTATTCGGCTGTTATTTTTGACTTTTGACTTTTGACTTTTGACTTTTAGCTTGTGACTTGTGACTTGTGATTTGTGACTTGTTCCTTCTCTCCCGTCTCCTATCTTTGTCTCCTCATCCCTAAATGAAAGTATTCCTCGAAAAAGCCCGTGCCTACTGCGCATACCAGGAGCGTTCCCAACAAGAAGTCCGCGACAAACTTTACGACTGGGGTTTACATAAAACAGAAGTCGAGCAGTGCATTGCCGAACTCGTTTCGGAAAATTATTTAAACGAACAGCGCTTTGCCATCGCTTATGCCGGAGGGAAATTCAGGATAAAAGAGTGGGGGAGGATCAAGATTAAACTTGCCCTGAAACAGAAAAAAGTTTCTGATTACTGCATTAAAAAAGCGCTGGATGAAATCAGCAGCAGGGACTATAAGAAAACACTTTCTAAAATCCTTGCATCGAAAAGCAAAGAGGTGAAGGAAACAAATCAGTTGAAGAAAAAATACAAAGTGGCACAATATGCCATCAGCAGGGGATTTGAACCGGAGATGGTGTGGGAGGAAATCACATCGATATTTTCCTGAACAGTTCACTCTTTCGCGTCTATATTTCTTCGATTCACCAAAAAGTTGAATTTGTATTGCATCAAATTGTTTTCATTGTGAGCATAAGTAACAGCCATGAAAAAAATTCTGTTTGTTTTTTACTGTATTGCCATTTATGAGGTTAGTTATGCCCAGGTTCCGGCATCATTTTATTTAAATGTGAACGATCCTTACGCAAAATGTTATTTTACATCAGACAACATTTATTTTACCACTAATAATCTTCTGACCAAGGCAGATTATAGCGGTAATATTATTTGGACAAAATCAGGATCATTTTATAAGCTAGCTTTTTCCAATGAAGCCATCTATTGTTTGGCAGGAGGAGCCATAATTAAGTGTGACACTTCAGGAAATGTAATTTGGGCAAGGAATATTTCAGCTTCAGTTTGTCCTCTGCAAAATGGAAATTATGTGTATTACGATGGGTTAGTTTTACATAAGGATCGTATTCACATATCCTCAGTTCAGCTCAATTCAACCACTGGGAATCAAGGTTATAATGGAATGATCACTCTTGATACTTCCGGTAGCCTGGTCGCTGCTTGGTGTGACCCGAATTCATGGTCATCTTCCTTAGGGATGATCTCATCTGGGTTTGGTTCTTACTATGGAGGAGGCTGGTTTATATTTCGGCATGGTGGAGTTGGCATTGAAGAAAATATTGTCAAGATGAATTATGATGGAACTATTGATACCATGGCAATTTCTATTTACCTAGATATGGGTGTGTCTGTAATGACGCAGGATATAATTGCTCTAAGTGATTCAAATTACCTTGCCATTTGTAATACCGATCCAAATAATGGTATGGGTTTAAATGTCGATTACCATGCAGGGCTTTCTAAGTTTGACGAATCCGGGAACGTTATTTGGCAGAAATTAATTTTTGCATCAAGCGATACCGGCTTTTCAGTATACGGAGCAACAAGCGATTCATTAGCCAACATTTATCTTGTCGGCAATTTTGGTGGCGATACCTTCCAGGGCGGAATATTCCTGATGAAATTAGACGTAGCAGGAAATGTCATTTTTATGAAAGAATGGTCTGGAAATGCATGGGGTGTTCATTTTTATCCCGGCAATATTTTTTATAAGGATGGTTCAATATGTAGCTATATGAATTACTTGGATGGTGGACAATACAAAGCAGGGATTTTAGTATTTGACACCAACTTTAGTGCATGCAACATTCCAAATTTGCAAATTAGTTTGCCTATTCACAATGATCCAATATATCTTAGCGGATGGCCATCCTATCCTGCAGTCCCTTATATGGTGCTCAGCGATACTTTTGCAACTGCAATTGCCATAAAACCTGTTGCGAATGATTTATGTTTGCTGCTAACATCTAAAGAGCTCAACGAACATGAAGTATTAGATATTTTACCTAATCCTTTCCGAAGCGAATTCAAAATTGTGACAGGCGTATGTGAAAAATATCTGGTTATTATCCACGATTTGTTGGGAAAGAAAATTTTTGAAAAGGAATATTTTTCAGATGCTTTTGAGATTAGCATTCCTGGCATTCCAAAAGGCATTTACGAAATCAACATCAGGTCTACGTCCAAAAATCTGAATAGGAAAATTGTAAAAATCTAATTGCCGTTAAATCCGATGCACCAACTCCAAAAACACATACACAAACGGCGCCGATATAAACACCCCGTCAAACCGGTCCAGCATCCCTCCATGTCCCGGCAATAGAGTTCCGGAATCTTTAATACTGATACTGCGCTTGAACATACTCTCAACAAGGTCGCCAAGGGTTGATGTGATGAGGATGATAACGGTTATTGCAAACCATTCCATTCTTGAAAATCCCGGACAATAGATTGAAATAAAATGAGCTACGATAAAAGAGAAAACCACTCCGCCTGCTGTTCCTTCCCACGTTTTTTTCGGGGAGATGCGCTCAAATAATTTGTGCTTTCCCCACCATCGGCCTGCGAAGTATGCACCGATATCATGCGCCCACAGGATGAAAAAATAGCCGAACATATTGGAAGGATGAAAACCTCCATCATCACTGCTCCACCCAATGAGCGTTGCCATGCCCATTGTTACAGGAATGTAAATGAGTCCAAGAAATGTAAAGGCAATATTCGTGAATGGATGTTGCGATTTGCGATATAATTCAATTACAAAAATTGAAAAAAGAATTGGGATGAGAAGCAAGATTGCCATTCCTCTGTCGAACGAAGGGACATCACAGATGACTGTCAAATCACATTTGAGTGAAATAATAACCAGGTAAACAACAATACCACAAAACAATCCGATCCATCTTTGCGGTTTGATGATGCCATCTGTTGAACGCGAATAAAATTCATTCAGCGAAAGAACGGTGATCAGGAAAAATAGCAATGCAAATGAATAGGCATTGAAGAAAATAAGCCAGACAATCATAGCCGCCCCGGGTACTCCAACCAATGTTCTTTTAGCTAAGTTGTTCAAAGTGTATTTTTTTCGAGAATGAATTTAGCTTTCATTACATCGTAATCTCTTACGAATAATTCCATTTCTCCCAGCGTAATATACAGTGAATCGCGTTTGTCAACGATCACGCTTTCAATCTGGTTTTGAAGAAGCAGTGCCTTTGCCATTTCCACCAGGTGCGGCTGCCCGGAAGCATATACATTGACCCAACCGTTTTCCATCAAAATTTAATTACGAAATCCGAATTACGAAAAAAATAAAAAATACTGAATTTTTGAATTCTCCACTATGTTGGCTTTTTTTCGAATTTCGTAATTAGATATTCGAATTTATTCCTTTGTCATCTATTAAAAATACAAATATGTCTCTCGGACCATGCGCCGGCGTTACAAGTGTCTTTTCTATATCCGCAGTCCTGCTAGGTCCCGCCAGTGATGCAATAAAGGACGGCATTTGATCTTTGTATTTATTTTTAATCAGGAGCAATGCATCTTTTACATCGGGTACAAGTTGTGAAGTTTTTGCATAGATCACGTGCGTAGTTGGTACCACCACCATCCTTCTTCCCGATTGTGACTTGGAAGAAATCATCACGCTTCCCAATCTTGCTACCAGTGCTTCGCAGGATGTGACAGCTACCATTTCTTCTTTGAAATCATTTTGTTCGCGCGTAAATGGAAACTCAACTTTCTCCAGGAGATTACAGAGTTCTTCTTCGTAACAAAAGATTTTTTTCCATCCGCCTTCTACTGAATGCTGCACGAGTTGTTCTAAAAAATCCAGTTCGTTTTCGCAGAACACAAACCTTCCCCCGATAGCCGTAAATTCCTTTGCAAATGTTTCTTCAAGCGGATTGCCCGACACCACATGCACGTTACTTTCCCAGTCAATATTCGGATAGGGCTGCGGACGGTGATTCGTCAACGCCTTCCGTATCTTCTTAAGAATTTTTTCTCGTGTTGTACTATCTTCCATTCTCTAGAATGTGCAATTTCAATGATCAAAATAAAAATTAGAAGGTTGTACTGATTCTGAATGGCTGTTCCTAATTACCAAATCATCAAATCAACTAATCATCAAATTACCTACTTCTTCCTTCTCCGGTTATTATTGTTCTTGTTGTTGTTATTTCTTCCGCTGCCACCCCGGATTATTTTGCGCTCACGTTCGCGCTCACGTTCTTTTTCTTTGCTCAATACAAGGAGTTCATTTGTATGATTCAGACGCGCAGTCTCAGAAAGTTTTAATTTCGATGCAGAGAGTTGTTCAAGATGTCCGAGAATAGTGCTGTCGTCAACAGTATCCTTGTTCCATGTGAGGTACGACATCTTCATGAAGTTGGCAATGTTCTGAGTGATCTGATCTTTCCGTGGGCCATCTTCCAACTCCGCAATTTTGCCAATCATCGTTTCCATGTTCACCCCGTAATATTTATATTTAATCTTGTTATTCGGATATGGAACACGCTGTGGTTTGCTTCTGAAAGTGTCCTTTGTCGGAACAGGGTAAGGAGAATCCACATCCAGTTTAAAATCAGAAATCACGAAAAGATGATCCCAGAGTTTGTGTTTGAAGTCGGTGATATTCTGCAACTGCGGATTGAGGTATCCCATCACAGCCACAATGGCGCGGGCTGCACGGTTGCGCTCTTCACGGTCTTCGATCGTGATTGCATGTTCAATCATCTTCTGGATATTTCTTCCGTATTCAGGTATCACGAGACGGTTGCGTGTTGAATTGTATTCCATTGGAAAAATAGGTTATCAGTTATTCTTTTGCCTGCTAACAGGTAGGTTAAAATTTATTAGGGAATTGCGCTTAATTAAAACGTTCATTAATTCGCTTGGTTTCCGGTTAACGGAGAACTGGGTACGGATAACGCGTCGTTGCGCTGCGCAAGATAAGAAGATTCCGTTACTCCGCTAACTGAGGATTTTAAGGCGTGCGAACTTGAGTAAAAGTTGCTTTTGGCCTATCCCCTGGAAGAAAATCAAGGCTTTTTTGTCTGCCGCATTTCCTTCTACCAGCAGGACTTTACCTACGCCAAACCGCTGGTGCTCAACTTCCATACCGACCTGTATATCTGAAGTGTCATCGCCGGTAAAATTTTTTACATCTGATGAGTTCACCTTTTTCAGGTTGGCAGGTTGTTTGGAAAACAGTCCGCCGCTTTTAGGTGTAGGATCAGAACTCCATCTTTCCTCTGTTCCATTGAATACAAAATCAAAATTGG
>JBDTTM010000251.1:0-6276 GCA_039930605.1 Bacteroidota bacterium | reverse complement strand
TCACTCATATCTTCCGAAACCTTCCCGTTCTCCTGGCGGTGAACAGTGGCATTTTTCGGAAGATGATTAACCGGATAACTAATTACGGATAACCTGACTTCGAGCTTACAGCAGCGGGAACTGTTCAGGATTCGCACCTGATTCCCTTTTAATTCCGGATTGCTCCGAAAACCGTTTGCACGGCGAAAGTAAAAGATTAATCGACATAAAAAAATATGACACCTTTTGGTAGTGGCTGAAATTCCGGCCACGAAGCCACAACGGCACTAAGAAACTCTAAAAATCTTTGTGATCTGATTGCCGATAGCTATCGGAATTAGTGGCAATTGCTTTATTTCGAAACTACAGTCTTAAATGGATGCCTGTTTCTCCATTCATCTCCAATGTCCTTTAGAAAAAGTTTTTCAAAAACAGTAATCAGGAAATTGATAAACCGGTTCCTTACAAACAGGTAATCATGAGATGGGACAGGCGTACAACCGACAGATGCTTTTGCCTCCCTGGCAGTTCTTCCCAGTTCAAGAATTTTTTTCTTCATTGCCATTGCCTGTTCAACTCCGTCATACAGGATATTGAAGTATAAAGCATAGTCAGTATTGAAAGAATAATTGATGCCTATATAATGTACTTCCAGGATTTCAGCATGGGAAATATGTGATGCAAATGCAATTAACTTTTCCTGCAAAAAGTAACCGTTGATAAAGAATTTTTCTCCGTAGGCATTTCGCATTGCTGTGAAGTACCGTTCATCAACGATTCCCATTTTTAAAAATTGCTTCGCGGCAGTGGCACGGAAGAGTTCACCGATCTCGCTCAGATACAATTGAATTTCATCGCTGCTGAGATTCCGCACGGTTATTTTTTCTTTTGCCGAACGGATCACCTTCAACCGTTTCCGGTATTTTTTTGTGAGTGTATCGAAGTAATCGTCAAATGACTGCCACGCAGGATTCATTTCCAGTGCCATCGTAAGATCTTCTCCGTATTTTCTGAAACCCTGTTGTTTCAACAATTCCAGTTTTTCCGATGACACATTCATCTCCTTCATCATCATCAACTGGCACCTCTCGCTGTTGCTGATGTCCTTGATAACCCGTAAAACTTCCCCGAAACTTATTTGATCTTCGCTGAAATAAAGGCAGGGAAAATCAACGCTGAAGAGGTTGCCGCAAAAAAGCAACCGTACTGTTTTCACCCAAAAAAAAAATTTCAACAATGCAGTAAGTAGAGAAGAACCCTGGTCAGAGAAATTGCTGCCCGTAAAGGTTACCAGTTGCAGGTATGCGCAGGCAACCACCTGGTCTCCTTTGCGGAGCATTACATACCTGAACTCCATATCCGATGGCTGTGCCGATTCCAGCGCAGCGAGGTGACGTGAATTGAGTTGAGGGGCACCGGAAAGAAATTGATCCCAATCATTCCCGGCCTGGCTGACTTCTTTAAATACCTGTACGTGGAAACCTGGGAGGGAAAAATTCATTAACCTTAAGAACAAAAAATAATCCCGACTGTTTCAGCCGGGATTAATAAAATATACCGATGTCTCGTTCTGCTTAGTTTTTATTGATGAAAACTTTTTTACTGATCGCATCTTTTTCACTTTGAAGACGGATGTGGTAAATACCTGAACTTAATTTGTCTGTTGCCAATGGAACAAGACTGGATCCCTCAGGGATAAAAGTCTCTATAGAAAGAATTTCCTGACCTTGTGAGTTCAGAATATCCACATGGAAATTTCCTGAATATGGTGACACTATCATCAGGTTAGTATTTCCTGCATCACTGCTTGATACCACAACATCCAGTCCGGGATTTTTCAGACAGCTCTTAATGATCAGTGGTCCGAATTCTTCTGAATGTCCATCATAATCAGTCTGAATTAATTTGTAATAGCTGAGTTCAGGAAGTGAATTAATGTCAACGAATTTATAACTGATGTTCGTAGTTGAATTGCCATTGCCTGCTACGATTCCTAAAGACTCATAGTTCACTCCATCTGTGCTTCGTAAAACATTAAAATGATCATTGTTGATTTCAGATGCAGTTGTCCAGTTAAGAGAAGTGTTTTTACCATCGCAATTTCCGGAGAAGCTAAGCATTTGAACAGGCAGCGGACTGCTGTTTCCTGAAAGAGTCCACCATGTTAGAAGACTGGTGGCGCCTGTTACCAGCGTTCCATTTCCAATTGGATTGGTTTGTACTCCCTGGTATGGGAATTCCCATGAAACAAGTCCTGGAATCCATCTTTGCGCACGGAGGGTATTAATGCCTAACATTTCATTTACTGTTGAACCGGCGCTGAGTACACTGAAAGTCATGTTTGCATTGGCATTCGTTCCGGTCTGGGTAATAGACCAGAATCGATCAACAGTATTACTGCTGTTATCTACACCTGAATTATTACGCACATGTGTGCATGTAGGAGGATACGGAATATTCAATGGATTGGTATGGTAAGTAGAAATGCTGACTGTATCAACATCACCTGAAGGAATTTCAAATATGAAAGGAATTCTATCCGCAACGGCAAGCGTATATCCGAAAGGTACAATGTGTGGTCCTAAAGCCCGGCCAATGTTCCATCTGAGCAATCCGCTGCCATCTTCTGTTTCGCTGCGGATAAATCCTGATGCCTGGCTGATAGCAGCCGTTGTAGAGTCTTCAATGATGATTGACCTTCCACCGTTTGCTGTTACATGGTCATTGTCAAGATTCAATTCACCTCCGAGGAGGTTAAGATGATGCCGCACATACGTCGAATTTACCGTCGGGTTGTTGGTCGGAAATGCATAAGCCGTTCCGCCCATATTGATATCGAGATTGTAATATTTGTGCAGACCACCGATGGTAGCCAATCCAAGATTCATCCCGGTGATGGTCTGGTTAGCAGTACCGTAATATTCAACTGTGCTTCCTACCTGCAGAAGGTAATTCATCATACCTGTTGCATCCAGTGCAGCCGCTGCGGTATTATTATAAAATCCATTAGCATGTTGCAACGCAAGTCTGCCATAAACAGTGATACCTGAATTCCCAAGAGTTACATTAGACTTGATCGAATTGCCGCGAAGCGCCAGGGTTCCGGTATTCATAATATTTAAAAGGTCCAATGTAAACGGCATGTTCCATGAAGCAATCTGCATATTTCCATTTACAACATCCACTGTGGTTCCATTATCTATGTACTGGCGAACCTGTTGGATATCATGCGTGTTTGATGTTCTGCTAAAGTTTGTAGTTCCATTTCTCTGGAAACGGAGAGCACCATAATAACCGATTGAATTTGTGCCATTCCTGGTCATGCTACCCGTACCGCCAATTGTATAGTTGGGACTTTTAACAATGATGGTTTGTGGTTGAGCTGGATTGCCAAGCGCACTGTTGTCGAATGTGATGATTCCACCTGTATGTGAAAAATCGCCTGCTGCATTCCCGTCTGAATTGATGGTCAATGTTGTTCCGTCACTGGTAGAATTGGCTGCGTTGTTGTGCAGGTATAATGAACCCGATGTCATGTCAAATCCGCCCTGCACATTGATTACACCTGTTCCGTTCTTACCTTTCATGCTAACGGTTCCACCTGCAATTGTCATGTCGCCGATAACATTCAAATTCAAAGAATCATTTAACTGTGACATATAAGTTGTCCCCCCACTAAACGTCATTGAACCACCCACATTCATTGTTACGTTGTGTGTAGTGGAAACTACCGGAGGTGCAGGATTAAATGCATTCCTACCCGCGGATATTGTTACATTACCGGTGATGTTATATGTTTCACCATTCTTACCAAAACTAGATACAAACGCTCCGTTAGCTCCTGAGATCAACAGGCTTCCTCCAATGGTAACATTGCAGGTAAGGTAACAAAAGTCAGGTGTCACATAAGGCACACCTACGAGCATGAATGAATCGGTTGCTGCTGTAAAATTAATTTTGAAATTATTGGTAATATTGAAAGCGACAGTACCATTTGCATTATTCGCAGTGTGATAAGCTGTGAAATATCCACCATCAAAATCCACGGAGTTAACCGTAAAATTGATGATGCTTGTGTTGCTGTTCACAGGCGAACTCACTCCTCTGAATATACCGCCATTCTGGTCTAACATACCGGTAACTGTGAACGTGAGATTACCCACGTTGAGCCAAGCCTTATTGTTGTAAAGGGCATTGAACTGAGATGCCGCCGGTCCTTCTACAAAGTTTCCACCAACGGTCATTGTCATAGAACCGCTGCCGTTGTAAACACCATAAACCCCTTGACCACTGGCCATTCCTGAATTGGGAATACTGAGATTACCGGTTGTCTGAAAGATGGTTGCACCTCTCGCAGCATTCAAATAGCAATAATTGGCAGCAACAGGAGAATCAAAAGTAAAATTACCGAGGATGATCATGGAGTCAACCGCCACGTTGGCTGTGTCCATTTCCCCGTTGAACGATCCACCATTCATTGAAAAATGACGCGAGGTTTTGAAAGTGTTTGCTCCCAAATGGTTCGCAACAATTAATTGGGAAGCGGTATTGCTCATTATGAAATCCCGTCCGACTGTCAATCGGAGTTTCTGAACATTTGTATCTGCATTTACAATATAATTATTAGATGCTGCATTAATGAGGAAGTCGTTGTTAATAGTAACAGTCGGAATTCCTGTTGCTTTCGGCACGATCGGAAGACCGCCACCCATTAAAACATTATCAGTTCCGCCTGAAATTACAAAATCGTTGGTAATAAAATTCATCAAGCCGTTATTGCCATCAACGAAACGAACTTTTGAAGGTGTACCACTGATGGTAGTTGCCCCTGTAACAGTCAATCGCAATGGTGCATCGCACTGGGAAACAAACATACATGATGCTGTGCCACCAATGGATAAATTACCAGTGATGTTGATTCGAAGGTCCCCACCGGTTTCAGATGCAGTTCCTACCATTCCATAAAAGTTATGACTCAACTGCACGTTGGAAGAAGCATTCCATGTAAAGAGACAGAAAGTTGTATCAGCAAGAACTGTGGGTGTTGCAGAGGTACTCACGTCTGTAAAAGCACCCGTTATAAATGTGAATGGAGCTGAAATACCCGATCGCACAATCATGCTGCCGGTTCCGTTAATTAATACCGTTTGTAATGTAAGTGCTGTGGTTGCACCTTGCCCGTCATCCATCTGGATGATACCGTCGGTAATAGTAAAAGTTCCTTTGATCCTGTTATTGCTGAAAGTTCCTTTTTGATTCCAGCGCAATCCTGTTGTATTCACACTCAGTGTCAGGTTTCCGAAAATACTTGTTGCTACACGGTTCAGGTCACACACCGGAATTGAAATATCAAACCATTTGTTAATCGTAACATTACTTGTGCTGGAGAAGTTCTCAGAGCTCCAGTAAAAAATACTTTCATCAAGCAAAACATTATTGAATGGATTGTGGATATAAGTTCCTGCACCGTTGATAATAAAGTTACCACCGGTTTGCATTTTTTCTATTGAACCTGTATTGTTTACAATACCGGTTGGATAAATGACAAACTGGTAAGTGTATTTCAGGTCACTTACATTGCTTGATAAAAAGTTGAGTGTTCCATAAACGGCGATACTGTCAATCACATTTGTGTTCACGTCAACAGTACAAGTTAATCCGGCAGGGATCACTACAAAATCCGGAGTACCTAGACTACCCGGGATAATTCCGCCAACCCAACTTCCAGCAGTATTCCAATTACCTGAGGTAAATAAAGTCCTTGTTGCGCCTCGAAGCGATATTTGCGAGACAACTACCAAAAGAAATAACAAAATGTAAAAATTCTTTTTCATTCCTGGAATGGATTAAGAGTTAAGTATTCCAATGCAATAAACGCTGAAAATGGGTACTTCAAATTCAGGACAGATTTTGTCAGGGGTAAATATAATAAATATATTATCTCTTGTGGCCACCTTGATAATGTTTTTCATATGAAATGCCAACTCTTGTTATGCCTCCAAGGATAAGGATTATAGCAATTCAAGTCAATAAATAGGTGGGGAGTGATGCTTTATTTTGGGTGAATGGATAAAAATCAGAGGTAAAACAAGCGGTTAAAATCGGCAAGTTATGAACATGCTGTTGATAACTTTAGTGAACTAGGCAGTTTAATTGCCTTTTTTAAGGAATTAGATTCTTGCCCTTTATAGTTTCTACTTCTTTGAAAATTTGATTAATAACCAATTCAAACCCAATGTGTTTTCAGAAACTATTAAGAAAAAAAAAGAGGCTGCCTCCTTATGAGACAGCCTCTTT
>JBDTTM010000250.1:0-6285 GCA_039930605.1 Bacteroidota bacterium | reverse complement strand
TAACGAAAACGGAATAATCAACAAAATTTCTTTCAGGTTTAATTCTGTTTTTATATAGGTCAAGTACATAGGACAAGCCATGAAAAGTATAAAATGAAATGCCTACGGGTAGTATCACCTGTAAAGAACCTAAATTTGCTTTAAAGCCCAATAGAGATAGTCCATCGGCAAATGACGCAGCAAAAAAATTGTAGTATTTAAAAACGCCAAGAAAACTTAAGTTGACTCCAATACTAAGCCACAACCAAAAAGATTTCTTTCTCTGGTTGGTAGCTTCGTGTATTTTAATTCCTGTATAGTAGTCTAATAATGTCGAAAAAATAAGTAAAAACATAAACCGCCAGTCCCAGCAGGCATAAAAAAAATAACTTGAAACAAGCAGCAAAATATTTTGAAGTCTTAAATTTCCTTTTGTCGCAAACCAGTAAAGTGTAAAAATAATCGGTAGAAATATTGCAAAGTTTATTGAATTAAAAAGCATATTGTCTGACTAATTTGTAATTTAATGTGTCTATCCTTTTTTTTATGTGCCTTGAACGTTAAAGTATTCAGACTTTGCGTTCAGTCCCGTTACGGAGCACAAAACTGTCAATAAAACCATAGTATACATGCTGGCATTACCTGAAGAATGCTGTGGTGCAACGCTTGCATGTCACTAAGCTTTGATTCAGGTTGGCTGGTGACATACTCTTTAATTTGTTCTGATACGTTCATATAAAATATTAAATTAGGGTTATAAAAACTACAAATCTCAGCAGCCGAATTCCCGATTTCTCCATTGCAATATCATAGTCAAAGACATATTTAAACAAAAAAAACAACCTGCTTATTTTCGGAATGACTCTGAAATCCGAATTCCGTTTGTCTGATAAATAATCTTATTACCGGTAGAAACAGTGACGGTATAAAATCCGGGCCTGAGATCTTCGGTACGGATTTTTATTTGTTTACCTGATACAGATTTTTTCAAACATTGTTTTCCCTGCATATCGGTAAATTCTACAGTGCCATTTAACCTCCTTTCAAATTCAATTGTCATTTGATCCTGAAAAGGATTTGGAGTAAATATGTTTTTACCGTCTATTAGCTCTGGCATAAATGGTAGCGAGTAATATAAATTTTCGGGTGAATTTAAAACTGACTTTTTCCACAAAGTAAAAAAAATGTATTGGGTTTGAAAGTACTTCGCATAATTATTTAAGATCGCTTTCATGCAATGCATGCACTATGAAACTGTGCTGTATCAATTTTTTACAACTTTGCCATTCTTAATCACTCCGCTTTTGTTTTTCACTTCATAAGTGTAAATCCCTTGTGCAAGTTGCTCAGTGTTTAATGTTGTTGTATTGGTAAATTTCTTTTGCAAAAGATTTCTTCCTGTGATGTCGAAAAGGATAATTTCTGTTGATTCATTATTAAAAGTTTTAATATTCAAATCATCAGTTATGGGATTTGGATAGACAATAATGCCATCGTTTGTGTCGGAAACGTCCTCAATTCCTGTTGCAGCATTTACTTGCACACTGATATTTTGAGTAGTCATGTGCAAATCATCGAATGCACGTAATTGAAATGTGTATATGCCGGGAACCGTTAACCCGCTTACACCGGTTACCGGTTTGCATTGATTATCGAATTGCGGGTAAGCTCCGACAGGAGTAGAAACTATTGCCCACCAATGTCGAAGTAAATCAAGGTCAGGATCACTTGTAATGGCTGTAAGGAGTGTGGTGCTTGCCGGCAAAGTAATTGCGGCAGGAAATGATATGATTGAATTGATAACAGGGGGGGAACTTGCAGGATGCACGGTGCAAATAATCTGAGCCGTCAGATCTGGATGGCCTGGATTGATGACATTAATTTGAAAGACATAATCGCCCGCCATAATCATATTTGTAACAGTGGCACGTAAGCTCACAAAAATATATGTTGTTGCACTTACTGCTGCGGAAGCTCCCCCGGGTTGCGATATTAATGTCCATGTCCCCTGACCGGAAAAATTACTGCCTGCAAGATCTGCGATTCCGGTTTGTAAAATAACTGTTGAGGTGGGTAGTTCAATGTTTGCATGAGTGGTGTCACCCGGGTTACCGAATACAAGTCCATAAGGTGCAGCTATTCTAAAACCGGAGCTGCCAAGAACTGGAGGAGGAGTAGTACTATATTCAACAACATACACTTGCTTTGATGAAGTGCTTATTCCGTCATTCACATCAATAGTGAAAACATATGTACCTGCCATCGACAGTCCGGTTACAGTTGTGGTGGAGGCAGTGGGAGCAGCAAGAACAGGCGTAGCTCCGGCAGGAAAACTTACTGTTGACCATTGATACGTCAACGGTTGAAGTTCCGCATCATTTGCAGTTACTGATACGGTAACGGCAGTTGCCGGAGCAACAAGATAACCCGGAACTGTTTTAAAAGTCATGATGGTTGGAGGTTGATTGGCCCCTGCATACGGATACAAGGTTGTAACTGCTGAACCTTGTGCAACAGGAATGCTAATGGTATCTCCTGTAGTTACAGTTCGCAAACCAAGTTCCTGGAAAGCCGCTGCACCTGGTGCTGATTTACACAGTCCGTATATCCCGGCGGGAATGCCACTCAGGAAAACATTTTGCGCTGTTGCTGATGTATTATCAATAATGATGGTGAGGGCGCCATTTCTCTTGAATGAAAGAATGTGAAGTAACGTATCGCTTGATAATGCTTCTACTCTGACTGCTCCCGGCTTCACATAGTGAAGCACCTGCCTCATGCGGAAATAAGTTGCAGATGGAGTGAATGAAGTTAATCCGGTATCAGGCACAAGCGTATTGGGTGCAGCATAGGCAACTTCCCAATACGAAACATTTGCAATGGTTAAGTCGCTGTACAATTCATCAAAGGTGGGACTTGCCATTTCTGTTTGCGCTGTAGTAATACCTTTTGATAATCCGAAATTGTAAATTAAGGAGCGATAGGGATCTGCAGTGCCATAGTTGTGATAGGAAAGCCGACCAACATACGACCAAAGTTCTGAATCATTTTGTACAGGAGTAATAAAGTTCCAGTCCGTTTGAGGAGCAACTGCTTCGGCATATTGGGAACGGGTATTCAAACCATGTGCAATTAGCCGCGGACCTAATGCTTTGACATCATCAGCAAGAACAGTGGCAGTAACATTGCCAGAGGGCTCATTATAGATAACATCATAATTGATGTCAATGCCTAAACTGTCTTTCATATACAGTGCACTGGCCCAAATCTGCTGCGCACGTTCCCCCGGATGAAACATGATCCACGGCTTTTGATCGGTTGCATGAGTTGGGTAACCCGGACTTGAATAAAAATTTGGCTGGTATCCATTGGCGATTACCCGGTTTTTAAAATACACTAAGTAGTTTGACAAACCTCTGGGGAGAGATTGCGGCTGAAACTTTGTCCAGTCAATACTGTCGCAATCTCCATTGTCCATACCGGTTCCGTCAATGCGTGGTCCTACTTCCCATGTGCGTGAGCCGGTGAGCCCGAGGTCATCAACGAGATAATCCAGTACCTGGTAGTTGATCGGGTTGGCAACAGCGGAATCCAGCATAGTAAATGCTCCGCCACAATGCCCGAGAATTCCTCCTCCATGTCCCCAGCCGGTTATGCTTTGAAACTCAATGGTTGTATCAATTGCAATCGTATCCTGCGCTTGCAGAGATGATCCAGTAAGAGCAAACATGAGAAATAAAAATAATATTGTTTTCATTTTTTTTGATTTACTCATTATCGAAAAGTAATTGTTTGCTTTTACATTCTGGCATATCCGTTAAAGTTTTGCGGCCGGGAGCAGGTGGGGCAATCGGAGCATCAGCCAGTCGGGACAATTGCACCAATTTTTATAATCGCACTTTCAACCGTATTAGTTAAGGCGTTGCTTGTGATCCGAATAGGCAAATATAGTTCTTTCAATAGATCGATTCCAGCAGTTGAAAGTCCACTCTCGGTCTCGGTAACTCGAGACAGTATCAGGAAGGCAAAACGTGGTCTGGATCGATTCACACACTGAAACCTGCCTGCCGGTCATGTAAAATGTGCGGCTACACCTTGCTTGACGAACGGCCGAACACGCGATCGATAAGTAAATTAGCAGGAGAGACTCTCCCATTTAGTTCCTGGAAGGGTATTCGATTATCGGAATGCTTTTGCTGCACACAGGAATATTTTCTGAGTTATTGTTTCACAAACTTGCTCACTTTATTTTGTGATTTAATAAAATAAATTCCTGAGGGCAGAAATGAAATATCCAATTCAGTTTTTCCATTTGTAATCCTTGAAAAGTTTTTTCTGTTTACTTTCCCAATTCCCCCGCCCTAACGTAATGCGGCTCTCCTGCACAAAAGCTTCAAAATGTAATTCGCAATTGGACTTAGTTTATGTATTTCGCTTTTATTCTTATGTCATTATTTTCAAATGGGCCTTGTGCAAAATTATAAAAGCTAATAATTGTTTGGTCCTTATTTGTAATCATTTTTTTCGCTTCTCTAAAATCCTGATTCGTTTTTGTCAGTTGTTCGAAAAAAACAATTTGTGTTTGCTCAAGATTTAGTGTTAGCTGACTTTTATTTTTCTGCAACTCGAAAGCAACCACTAATTGTTTATTCCCATCTTTGTCTTCGACAACTTTCAGGCAAAAAGAGTTTATAATATTTACCAGTGAAGGTAAGTTATAAAGTGCCTCCTGGATGTCAGTTGGACTTATATTAGCACCAAAAAAGGAAACCGTCATGTCAGCTCTGCCATAATGCAGTAGTATTGGCAAGTCAGTTGACGGTTTTAATAATTCCATTTCATCTATGTTTAGTTCTTTTAAAATGGAATACAACTCTTTTATTTGCAATATATGTCCCCTGTCATGTATGTTGTATCTAATCTTAGGAGCGATATAACCGGGGCGGCAAATGGTAATAATTAGTTCTCCTGTTTGCGTTGATTCAAATAAAAAGTCGGAAGGATTAAATTGGAAAAGCATTGGCAAAGCTCCCGCATGTTTTAATATCCGTTCTCTTAGCTGCGTATTTGACCGCAACAATTTTCTTAAGCTGATGGTAAAATCATTTTCGGCAGAAATATTAAGCTCCAAATCGGATGCGCCAAGAGAGCTATATACTTTTTTAATTCCCTTCTCCATCAAATAATCTCGCATGCCTTCCGACATGGATTCCCCGCCAAATATGAATGAAATATTATACTCCTTCCAGTTTATTTCTGAATTGTCAACCAACAGCTTTAAGAAGGGGGGATAGCCCATAATTACATAATTATGCTTTTTACCAAAATCTTTAAGGGTGTTTTCAATTTTAATTTTATCGGGACCAAGAGATTTTAATTTAGAAAATGCAACACAGCTCATTGTAATATTCACTCCGGTTGCCCATGGACCCAAAGCAAAGGCATTAATTATAAAAAGAGGGCCCGTTCCTAACAATGTACGTACTCCGAATTTTATGAATCTCGCATTTCTTTTTCTTTCCACTTTTCCCCTTGCCCAATTTGTTGCAGTACCACTGCTACCCGATGATTCATCAATAACGACTCCCTTACCCGGAACCTGCCCATAGCAACATCTTTCATCCATTGAATATTTTTTTACATAATTTTCTTTATCGGTAAATGGAATTTCATGAATACGGGGAGTCAATCCACTAAATGACGGGTAGGAAAATCCGTTTAACTTCAAAAAATCTCTGTATGCGGGAACTCTTCTCTTTGCTTTTGCAAACTCTGCATAAGCTCTTGCTTTTGCGTTGAAAGTCCGGATTTTGTTGAAGCCGGGAATGAAAAGAAGTTTTATTGTGGTATCAGATAGCATTAGCGGCTTCCTGTAAAGTTCAACCAGCCAGGCATAAAATAAAATGATGAGATGTCGCATATATTTTAAGTAATTAATATTTCATCAGTGCTCAACCGAAAACTTCTTGTGGGCTCTTCAGAATACCCTGCTCTAAAAATCATCCATATCTTTTTGTTTTCCTTCGGCTGAGTAAATTTTTCATTGATTTTTTTATACGCACCGATATTTGTTATGAGTGAACCAAAAGGATGTATATATGCTCCTTCTTTTGTAATTAAAAGCCAATTTCTTGCAAACATTCTTCCTGCCTGGAGCCAATCGTGCGTGTCATTAAACGCCCCTCCAAACCAGCAAATAGTTGTTGTTCCTTTGAAAGAAGATTTGTAATTTTTCTTTAGCAGCTTTTTTCTCAACCCCTTTTCCCATTTTTCGTGATGAATAAAAACAGATTTCATCAGCGAACC
>JBDTTM010000249.1:0-6321 GCA_039930605.1 Bacteroidota bacterium | reverse complement strand
CAGAATCTAAAGGTCGGATTTCTCTGTGAACCTCCGTGTCTCTGTGGTTGAAGGCTGTTGGTCGCTACCGGATCCATATTCCTCGTTTCTTGAAAACAGGATTCCTCGTCCTTATGTAAGAAATTATGTCCTTTTCCTTCAGTTGTTTTCTCTGAATCCGAAACGCTGGAAAACCCTGTCCGTAAAGAATAAGAAAAAATACAACTATGCTGGTACCATCTATGATCTGGGAAGAAATTATTGCTGAAGTGAACAGCGATTATATTGCCTTACTGAAAGTGATGAACTACAAAATCAAGAACATTGGTTTCCGGATGTCAAGACTTGGTGAAGTGCGTTTCACAGAAACTTTTCACCTGAAGACGGATAGGATGAACGACTGGACTGTAATCGTGAACATTTCACCATTTAACAGTGAGTTTTGTTTTTACCTGAAGTCGCATGACAGGCATGGCATAGTTGCATACCGGATTGTAGAAGAAGGTGATGGATTCTTCCTGGTAAAATTCAACAGCCACTTTTTCAAACGTTACCGGGAACGGATGAACCTGGAGACATTAAAACCGGAACAGGTGATGAAACATTTTTTCAAGAACAACATGGAAGAAAAGCATGCTACATCAGATACACATACCAATGGCGCACAGCTTGCATTTTTTTCTTACCCGAACGGCATGGGTGTCGGAAGATTTGATCCGGAAAAAAATGTGGTGCACATGAAAACTTTCATCACCAAGGAACTTTTCAACGAACAGCAAAAACGCATGTTTGAATTCATGGAATCGGAAAACAGGACCGAAGATGTGCTGGAAGTTGCCGTTGCCACGCAGAACCTGACCAATAAGTTTTAACAATTGAGTTCCGGAAGGTTTAGGACCCGGAACATAATCTTTCCAAAAAAACCTTTTTTCCAATTTATTAATCATTTTTCCGGCAAAAAATGTTGCGGGGAGATGGCATATTTATTTATGAGGTTGCAAAAACGCGGGTTATTTTTTTAACTTTTTTCTCTAAAAAAATATGTAGGTTTGACCAAACAAAAAATCCAATAAAAAAAATGAAAAGACACTTACTCACAGCTATTATTGCGCTTGCCGCTTTTTCCACGAATGCCCAGTGGATAGAGCAAACGGTACCTTATCCATATGAAGGATACATCAACGACATTCGGATTAAAGATGCAAATACTGTATGGGGAAATACATGGGATGCTGTTACGCATACGCTGCCATACACCCAGGATTGGGTTCGTACCACTGATGGAGGTAATATATGGACAACTGGAACTGTTGGAGCCCCATCACAATATGTGATTGCCAATATCTGGCCGATAGATGCTGACACCTGTTATGTATCTATGTTCGACAGCACTGCTGCCGGAGGCGCAATTTATAAGACCACTAATGGTGGGGCAGCCTGGTCGCAGGTTGGTGCGAATATGTACCAGGCCAATACATCTTTTGCAGATGTAACTTATTTCTGGGATGCGCAATCCGGAATGGCAATGGGCGATCCAATTGGTACGCCATTGAAATATGAAATCTGGCTGACTGCTGATTATGGTAATACCTGGACAGCAGTTGCTCCTGCTAACATACCGGGACTTTCTAATAACCTGGAGTATGGAATTACCAATCTCTTTGATGCAGCCCAGGGCCGTGTTTGGTTTGGTACTACTTACGGTGATATTTATCGCACCATTGACGGAGGTAACACATGGACAAAATCAGCATCAGGTTTCCCTGCTTATACAGCAGCCGGAGGTGCACGTCAGGACATTTCCAATATTGCTTTCGTTGATTCATTAAACGGAATGATTACGCAGGTAAATGCTACGACTATCTTACTAAAATCTACCAGTGATGGCGGTCAAACCTGGACTTCTGTAACACCTGTATCAGGAACCGTTTATGGTGGTGATATGACAGCCGTACCGGGAAGCGCAAATACTTATGCAACTGCAGGTTCCAATGCAACTTTCGGTTTTGGAACATCATTTACACTTGATGGAGGCGTAAACTGGTTTGACATCGATCTAAATATTTCGCATACTGCTATTGACTTCCTCGATTCAGTGACCGGATGGACTGGCGAATATCTTGCTGCCGGAACTATCGGCGGTGCCTGGAAATTTGATGGCGCACTTGCTGCAGTTTCCTGTATCTCTCCAGGTGTTGATCCCGGCACTTCCACTGCAAATGATTCTTCTATTTGCTTCATGGATACGCTTACCGTTAGTACAACAGGTACGCTTGCGCCTACAGAAGGTGCTACTCATGGTTTCAGCATTATTGTTTCATCGGCTGACATCAGCGGCAACAATGATCCTTTGAATGACCCAAGCATTCTGGGTGGAACAGGCGTGCAGGGAAGTCCGCAGCCTACAATATTGATTAATGACCAGGCGGTTTTCCCTCCGGGCATGTATTATTTCACGCCTGTAGTTTATGGAAATGCAACAGGTACAGGAAACGTAACACAATTAACGCTTGATCCGAATTGTACATTTACAGGTACTTCAGTATATGTTGACCTTCTTGATTTCGGCGATCCTCAGTGTACAGTTGGTATTTCTGACTTCGCACTGGTACAATTCAGTGTTACTTCTTTCCTGACTTCTGCTGATCAACTCAATGTCCGCATCCGTGCCGTGAAGAATGATGACCGTTCTACTGTTGAAATTTTTGACTTGACAGGAAGAAAAGTTTTCAGTCACAATTACGCTGTCGCTATTGGAATGAATGACTTCAGCATCAATGTGGGAGAGCTTTCCAGCGGCACGTATATCATCAAGACAGAATCAGCTGGTTCTGTGGCAACAAACAAATTGATTAAGCTTTAAAATTAAATATTAAAATAAGCTAAAGTAAAAGTGATAAATTTTTAGCCACGAATTCCACGAATTAACACTAAGCATAACAATTAGTCATGCTTAGATTAGTGCTAATTCGTGATTTCGTGGCTATATTATTTTATGTATAATGCGGTATTGCTGCAGTGAATTCTTCAGTAAAGCGCGGCTTCAATCTTGAGGCCGCCTTTTTTTTGTGCCTTTATTTTCCGGAATGCGGCCGGCAAATGACCCATTACCTGATAAATGCTGAATTGCCTTTTTAATATTTCTCTGAACGGCTTCTTCCGATTTCAAATTACCGATATAGCGTACAATTTCCTTTTTTCTGTATGGTGAAAGTGAATCAAAAGCACTGCTGGCTTTTTTGTTTTTCTTCAAAGCCAATTCCAAATCATTGTGCATGGTAATATGACGCGGCCTGATATCAAATTCAATTTCAACATAAGCCATCTCACCGGTAACAAGAGTCATATCACCATTTTTAATCCCGGCATCCTTCAGCATTTTTCCATTTAGGTAAAGTCGCCATGCTCCGCTGAATTTTACCACCGTCTGCAAAAAAGCAGCGCCATTCAGTTTACCTTTAACCGGAATTGGGCCTTTAGACTTGCCGGCTTGCGCGAATAAGACTTTCAATACTGCGGCAGGAACAATGACACATGGGTTAATACCGATCTTAAAAATTTTGGAAGAAAAGGTGGGCATTTTCAAAGGTAAATTCTGATAGCACTCATCAAAACTCAACCCTGTATACCGCACCCGATTTACTCTTTGGCCCAAAAGAATGTTGAGTTACAAGATAGATTTCACCCTGCTCATCCGATCCCATGCTGTTTATTTTCATGCCGGTGTCATTGTTCTTTTTGCCTTCTGCAATGAGGTCGCCGCGTTTCCAATTCCTGTCGCTTCCCTGCTCCAGGTAAAAAAGTTTTCCTGACCAGTCGCCGAAAATATATTTGCCTGTGAGAGAAGGAAAAGATTTTCCCCTGTATACAAAACCGCCGCAGATACTGATGCCTGTTTTGTGGTCATACTCGTAAATCGGCAGCGCCAGGTTTTTTGTCTCACAGCCGGTTTCAGGATTGTAGCAATGATTCCCTTCCATCAACCGCCAGCCGTAGTTTTTGCCTTTCTCAATGATGTCAATCTCTTCCCATTTATTTTGTCCAACGTCAGCACAAAATATTTTTCCATTGGCGCGGTCGAAAGAAAAACGCCATGGATTGCGCATGCCATAAGCGAAAATTTCCTTCTTCACATCGTTCGTATTGGCGAGCGGATTCCCTGGCGGAATTTTATAAGGACGTTCAGCATCGACATCAATACGAAGTATCTTTCCAAGCAATGAATTTAGATCCTGCGCATTGCCGATGGTTCCATGCTCGTCCCCTGCTCCGCCTCCATCTCCGAGACCGATGTATAAATAACCATCCGGTCCGAACTCCATGCAGCCGCCATTGTGGTTACTTTCCGGCTCTGGAATTTCCATGATGATGGTTTCGCTGACGTCAGCAACATCAGGATTGGTAGCAGAAACTTTGTATTCTGCAATGATGCTCTTGTGATCAAAGCCGCTGCTGTTATACGGCGCACTGTAGTAAACAAAAAATCTTCCGTTGGATTTATAATCCGGATGAAATGCAAGACCCAGTAATCCCTTCTCACTGTATGCAATGTTCAACCCGTCCAGTTTATCTGTCAGTGTCAGGAAAGGAACGGGAAGCACCACTCCATTCTTTATGATCTTTATTTTTCCGGATTGCTCGAGCACAAAAAGCCGCGAAGATCTGTCTGAAGGCGCCACCAGACCGACAGGTGATGTGAGGTCCTGGGCAACGAGCTGCAGTTTAATTTTAATGGAAGGCAAGGTCTGTGCATGTGCGCGACATGAGAGTGCGGCCAGCAGGATGAGAAATAATTGCTTCATGGAATAAAGGTAGGGATAAGTCACGAAGCTTTTTTTGCCACTAAGACACAAAGACACAAAGTTTTTCCTGACTTCCGCATTTTAACACCATTGATTTAACAGGAGCACTTTGTCATTTGTACTTCAGATAAAGTAGTGCCTTCTTATCTATTTTCGGTTTTGTGGTAGTAGGGCAAAACAATAGGACATCACAGATGCAGCCCACCACCTACGAAGCCGCCTAATTGCTGCGAAGCAGCAACAGAGCGTTTACCCAGCAATAGCGGAAAAAAATATAATTCATGGTAGAAACAAGTTGGTTTTTAGTACCTATTTCTACATAATTGCGAAAGCTTGAGTTTTTTTCCGCAGTTTCTATTGCGTTGACAAACGCGATAGAAAATTGCCTTGGTAACGCTTGATTTTTTGGTTACTTTTTTCTAAAAAAAGTGACAAGTAAAAAATTTGTAGAACATCACCGTTAAAATCCAGCGGTGTATTTTCAAACAATTAAGATGTTCAAAATCTACTGTTTTAGAAAAGTAAAAAAAACATTAAGGAAGTCAGGAGGAATAATTGCTTCATGGAATAAAGGTAGGGATAAGTCACGAAGCTTTTTTTGCCACTAAGACACAAAGACACAAAGTTTTTCCTGACTTCCGCATTTTAACACCATTGATTTAACAGGAGCACTTTGTCATTTGTACTTCAGATAAAGTAGTGCCTTCTTATCTATTTTCGGTTTTGTGGTAGTAGGGCAAAACAATAGGACATCACAGATGCAGCCCACCACCTACGAAGCCGCCTAATTGCTGCGAAGCAGCAACAGAGCGTTTACCCAGCAATAGCGGAAAAAAATATAATTCATGGTAGAAACAAGTTGGTTTTTAGTACCTATTTCTACATAATTGCGAAAGCTTGAGTTTTTTTCCGCAGTTTCTATTGCGTTGACAAACGCGATAGAAAATTGCCTTGGTAACGCTTGATTTTTTGGTTACTTTTTTCTAAAAAAAGTGACAAGTAAAAAATTTGTAGAACATCACCGTTAAAATCCAGCGGTGTATTTTCAAACAATTAAGATGTTCAAAATCTACTGTTTTAGAAAAGTAAAAAAAACATTAAGGAAGTCAGGAGGAATAATTGCTTCATGGAATAAAGGTATAGATAAGTCACAGTGTTTTTATTTACCACTAAGGCACAAAGACACAAAGTTTTTTAAAAAACTGTAACGATTAATTCCTCTTAATGGCTTCGTGGCTATGATTTTTTGCAACAAATTCTTTCTTCGCGATAAGTCACGGTGATTTTTTTCCACGAAGGCACTATGACACGAGGAAGAAGAAGAAGAAGAAGAAGAAGAAGATTTCTTGGCTTAGAAAGACGTCGTGTCTTGGTGTCTTCGTGGCAAATGCATTTAAACAAAAAGAGGAAAGCCGCAATGACTCTCCTCTTCGTTTTGCAGATAGTGAATCAATTTATCTTACCAAGGTAACGTGCCCTACATAGCTCTGCACTTTTTCACGCACATCCCTTGTTTTAATCTTGTAAACGTAAACATCCA
>JBDTTM010000248.1:0-6354 GCA_039930605.1 Bacteroidota bacterium | reverse complement strand
TGATGGAGACGATGTGAGTTTTATATTGCAGGGTAGTTATGATCATGGGAAGCCGTTGGTAATTGAATGTGCGAGGCAAGTGCTTCCATCGCCTTCAACTCAATCTATTGCTAATTTAAAATGGAGTGTTTTCTATGGTGGTAGTGAAGATGATTGGTGTCAAGCTATTGCCAATGATGATGCGGGGAATTTATATTCAACTGGCACAACTTTAAGTGCAAATTTTCCTGTATCAGTTGGAGTTGTTTTTCCCTTTTTTCAAGGGCTATATGATGCATACGTGAATAGATTTAAAAATCTTGACGAACTAGATTGGTGCACTTTTTTTGGAGGAACTAATGTTGAATAAGGAATTGGAATTACGGTGGATGCAAATCATGATGTTTATTTTGTTGGCAGAACATTTAGTACTAATTTTCCTATCAGTTCCACTTTCACCGGTGGAAATGTATGGGGTGGCAATGAAGGCTTTATCGTAAAACTTGCTTCCAATGGCCAGACCTATTCTTATTCAAACTATATAGGCAGCCAAAATCTTGATAGAGCTTTTTCAGTTGCATTGCTGAATAACAATGTTTATATTGTGGGGACTTCATATCCATGGTTTGCTGGTAAACCATTCCCAATAATGACATCTAGTGTTAAGTAAAGTATAATATGACGCATTAAATCAAAATATCTGTATCTTTGTAAAAAATTTACAAATGATACGATACACTATCAAACTAACCAAGCCAGAAGTAGAAGAGCTGATGAGTATTATAAATAAGGGGTCGCATACTTCCCAAACATTTCGTTCTGCTTATATTCTGTTAAATTGTGATGAAGGTAAGTATTCAAATAAAGTTGTCAATGGGCAAATCAGCAACGTTTTAAAGGTTGGAATGCGAACGATAGATAGGGTTAAAAAAAAATTTATTGATGAAGGGTTTGAAGCAAGCCTGGAAAGGCGTCCCACCACGCGCGAATACGATAAGAAAATGGATGGTGATATGGAGGCAAAATTAGTTACACTTTGCTGTAGTGAGCCGCCGAAAGGTTTTGCAAAATGGTCGTTGCGCTTATTGGCAGAAAAAATGGTGGAACTAAAATATGTTGATAGCATTTCTCATGTATCGGTAAGAAACGTTTTAAAAAAAACGAACTTAAGCCTTGGAAAGTAAAAGGCTGGGTGATTCCTCCGGAGAAAAACAGTGAGTTTGTGGCTAATATGGAAAGAGTTTTAGATGTTTATAAAAGACCGTATGATAAGGACTACCCGGTGGTTTGCATGGATGAATCTCCCAAGCAATTAATAGAAGAAGCAAAACCATCGATTGCTATGAAACCGCGACAGGAAGCCAGAGTAGACTATGAATACGTGAGAAATGGTGTGGTAAATATTTTCATGGCAAATGAACCGTTAAAGGGAAAACGGATGACTGAAGTAACAGAGTTCAAAACCAAAAAAGAGTGGGCCATGTTTATTAAAACAATTGCTGATGAGCAATACCCTAAAGCAAAAAAAATCACGCTGGTGATGGATAATTTTAAAACACATGCGGCATCCGCGTTTTACGAAACCTTTGAACCGTCGGAAGCAAAGCGGTTATGGGATAGATTTGAATTTGTCTTTACACCCAAACACGGCAGTTGGCTAAATATGGCAGAGATAGAACTTCATGTGTTAAACGGACAATGCTTAAGCCGGCATATTTCAACAATGGAAAAAATAAAACAAGAGGTTGATGCCTGGCAAATTCATCGGAACAATAAAAACAGTAAAATCAATTGGCAGTTTACAAACAAAGATGCAAGAGTGAAATTAAAAAAATTGTATCCGTCAATTCAGAATTAACATAACACTAGTAGTGGCGGAAGGTATAATCAGGCTACTACGGCCGGGACAGGTACCGAAGGATGGATTGTAAAGCTCAATAAAAACTCAGGAGCACAACTTTGGGGTACTTATTTTGGTTCGGGCTCAGGAGATGAGATTTACGATGTGAAAACTGTTGGAAGCAAGGTCTATATCAGTGGAGTAACCACCTCAACAACGAATGGGAATAACCCATGTGGTGTTCCGTCAAATACCGGTTTTCCAATTTGTAACCCCAACGGATCTTATACACAGAACAATACTGGTGGCTATGATGCATTTATTGCGGAATTTGATGCAAATGATAATTTACAATGGTGCACTTATGTAGGTGGAACTGGTGATGAGGTGGGCTTCCCACACATATATCCAACCTACAATAGCTCCACTGGCTATACTGTATACCTTACTGGTTCTTCTAGTAGCAGTAATGGCCCATTCACAACATCACATGGAGCTTCTTATAACCAAAGTTTTCAAGGTGGCACCATCGCTAACGCCGATGCTTTTATTGTAAAATTTGTCAACCGACAAATAGAATGGTCGACTTGGTTTGGTGGGAATGGAGATGACGTTATACAGGGAATTTCTGGTGATGATAATTATACGTATTTCTTTGGTGGAACTTCATCGACAAGTGGTTCATCCAATATTTGTGGTGTACCTGCTGCCACTGAATTTCCATTATGCGATTACCTAAGTACATATTTTTATCAGGATCAATATCAGAATTTTTCTAATTTCGGTTGTAATTTTTTCTTTTCTGCATTTCGAAATTCTACTGACGAAATTCAGTGGTCGACATATTTTGCTGAAAGACCCATTCCTGGTCCACCAAGTTATATTATGGGGTTAAATTATTCTCCAGTGACACAGCAATTATATTTTGGATCGTATACAGCAAATCACTATTATATGGATTATCCTATTGCGATACGACCCACCGGAAATCCCTGGGCCCAAAATATTAGTGCAGGAAAATGGGACGCTATTTATGGACGCTTTGACATATCAAGTTGGGTAGGGGTTGATGAATATAAACAAGAAAATAAAATCTTTAATATATACCCATCGCCAGCTGATGGTTACATAGGTTTAATGCCACTGAAAGAACTTACAATGGGATTTGAAATTGAAATTTACAATTCACTTGGACAATTGATATTTCGAAAAAATTATGATGAAAAGCTTGGAAATATTAAAATTAGAACAGCTGAATATCAACAGGGCTTATATTTGGCCCAATTAAAATTTAAAGATGGAAAAGTGTTCGATCAGAAATTTATTATTCAACGTTAATACCTGTATAAGCATACTAATTGGAATATTGTTGCTGAATACTTTACCTGGGCGTTGCCAAAATTGGCAACCTGTCGGTAATGGTTTTGATTATGACGTCAGGTGTTTATATTCTGATAGTTTAAATAATATTTTATATGCAGGAGGGAATTTTAAATATTCAGGTAACTTAAAGGCGAGAGCTATCGCGCAATGGAACGGAACTAATTGGGACTCTCTCCAATCTGGAATGGATGATTTTCATTCCGGAAATCCTAACTCTGTTATTTCTATTTGCGGCTATCAGAATAGGATAATTGTTGGTGGAGGCTTTTCGACTGCTGGCGGACTATCAACACCCCATTTAGCCATTTGGGATGGAACTCAATGGGATAGTTCAGCATTAGTAGTGAACGGGCCGGTAGATTTTCTCAGACAAATTAATGGAGAATTATATTTAGGTGGCGTTTTTGATTCGGTAGGAGGTATTCACTCATCGCATATTGCCAAATGGGATGGGGTTAATTGTTCGGGATTTAACTTCGGTATCGATAGTAGTTTTGGAGGTGTATTTTCCATCGTTGAGGTGAATGGAAATTTATTTGTAGCAGGCAATATTTTACCCGCTGCAATCAGGGATTTATTTTCCTGGAATGGTTCTGCTGTAAGCCAGGTTGGTAATGGTATTCATGGGGGCTTAGCTTTCATTTCCTCAATGGCAATTTTTAACAATGAACTGTATGTTGCCGGGAACTTTCAAGTGGGTAATGGAAATGCCGGTGAAAACATAATGAGATGGGACGGAGTGAACCTGGCCCCTGTAGGAGGGGGATTAAATGACTATGTTGATGCACTAAAAGTTTATAATGGATATCTGTATGCTTCGGGAATTTTTGATCATGCAGGAGGCGTGCCTGCCAGTCGGATTGCAAGATGGGATGGTATTTCCTGGTCCGCTTTAGGGCCTGAAATTTTTGATAATGCAATCGGCTGCATGGAATTTTTCAATAACGAACTTTACGTTGGGGGTGGTTTTCTTCATGCAGACAATATAGCCTTAAATAAAATTGCTAAGTACACAGGACCATTAACTTCAGTTGATTTTTCCAAATCGGAATTATCATTTACGATCTATCCAAGCCCTGTTACTTCCTCGATTATTCTTTATCTCTCATCTCCGCCAAATCAAGATTCTTATATAGCTATTACCGATTTGTCAGGAAGGAAATTGATGATTGAAACAATTTTAGAAAAAAACGCCCGAAAAGAGCTTAACATAGATGAGCTTACTTCCGGAATTTATTTTCTAACTTTAGAAAGCGAAACCGGAAAAGTGACGAAGAAGTTTATTAAGCAATAAAAATAAAAAGAGAGTAGTAAATTTATCAAGTTAAACGATGAAAAGATTCTTTGTTATTCTTACTATTTGTATCAGCAATGTAAATGCCCAGCATTGGCAGGATTTCAGTAGTCCTAGCGTTATTAGCCCGTATTCGTTGTATTATGATTCACTCACTGATACTTTGTATTGTGGAGGCAGATTTATTAATCTTCAATTAGATACTGTTTGGGAGGTTGCTTTTTGGACAGGAGTTGCTTGGGAGACGTTAGGCGATAGTGATCTTGGGTATCCTCCTTTGGCAATAGTAAAATATAATTCGAGTATTTATATCGGCGGTGATTTTCCAAACACAGTAGGAGGATCTAATTATTCTGTGTTGAGATTTAATGGACAAGGTTGGGATAGCATACCTGGAGCTCCTAATGGCAACGTTATGACCCTTGAAGTATTTCAGAATAAGTTATATGTCGGAGGATCATTTAATTCTTCCCAAGACCCAACCGTATCAAACGTTCAATACTATGATGGAACCTCGTGGTTCTCTATGTTTACAAGTGGCCTTTGGTCTGTTGCGTCTGTTCGAAAGATTAAAGAATGGAATGGGTCACTTTATGTTGCTGGATCATGGGCTTGGGACTCTCTGGGTGATTATATAATGCGTTGGACAGGTACAGTATGGGATTCATTGCATCATGGAATAACTCCTAGTGGGGACATAGGTGCAGGCGCAAACGCTCTTGAAAGTTATAACGGAAAATTATTTGCAGGAGGGAGTTTCTACCCCTTTAATGCGTTAGATAGAAATATTCAAGCTTGGAATGGATCTGATTGGGAAGCAGTCGGTGGTGGATCTGAAAATGCTATTTATGATTTGACTGTTTTTGAAAACAACCTGTATGCAGTTGGAAGTTTTTTCCATGTCGGCAACAAGAATATTCCTGCCATGCATATAGCAAGATGGGATGGCGCGAAATGGTGCAGCCTTGGTAGTAACATTAATGCAAGCTGCGGAAGAATTCTGCCATATAAGGGTGATTTAATTGTAGCGGGAGCTTTCTCAATTATAGATGGTAACTATTTCAATAAAATCGCAGCGTGGATTGGTGGAAACTATGCCGATTCATGCAGTACAGTTGGCATCAATGAAAATGAACATTTACTTTCGGAATTTTATTTTTATCCGAACCCGTCTTCTTCGTCCATTACAATTGAATATCCTGAAAGTTCTTCTCCTTATCGTATGGTCATTTCCGATGCTTTAGGAAGAGAAGTAAAATCGGCAATGCTATCTCTTAAAACATCACATAAGGAATTTGCTACTTCCGAATTATCTGCAGGAATTTATTTTGTAACCATTGTAAGTGAAAGCGGAAAAGTGACGAAGAAGTTTATTAAGCAATAAAAGAGAAATGATTCACCTATCATAATTTGAATTGCGAGGAACTAAAAATAATGTAGTTATGATCGCCACTATTATTAACCAGCTCCAATCGAACTACTTTCTTCTTGCCTCTTGGTTCTTATTTCTTGACTCTTTCTTCTTGATTCTAGTGTCTAATATCTAGCGTCTCTGTTCTCTTCACTTCACCGCACTCACATGCCCTATATACGTCTTCACTTCTCCGAAAATAGTTGTGAGTCGTACCCGCCAAACATAAGTATCATTTTGAAGTTTTCTATCCGTGATACTGGCGTTTAATGTTCCATCCCACTGGCAGGAGCTTGGCATTCCATCCTGCTGGTAGCGGTCCCAGTCTGTGTTGATTCCATTCTCTTTGCAGGTCCAGATTAAAATTCCCCAGCGGTCAAAAATCGAAATTTCATAATCGCGGATGCCTCTTCCTTTTCCATAGAACATGTCATTGATGTGATCTCC
>JBDTTM010000247.1:0-6365 GCA_039930605.1 Bacteroidota bacterium | reverse complement strand
CATTTTGTTATTTTTTAAGTTTTGGCACAGCATTATTGTTGTGCGCTGCAAATATGAAGGGATACAGAGGAGATGGTGGTAACTTAAACTTACCAAAACATTATATCTATTTATCCGGATTGTAAACAAATAAGCACAACCAGGTCAACACATGGTTAACGAACTAAAACCAGTCCTATTAATATGATAGATATAGCCACCATATTTAACTTATAATATAACACACATATCTGATAATATTCTTTTGTTATTTTTTAATTTGATGATCTTCCAATGTATTTTTACCAAACTCGCTCACAGTCTCGATTGAGGTGCATTTGTTTTTAAATACTATCAGAAAAAACATTTTCTTTCATCAGAATTTTTTGTTTACTTTTAAAACTTAATTTTTTTGATCACGTTATTTTTAATATCCACTCTCCATGTATTCCTTTTACCAAAACAATTTTTCAAACAAGGAGCCCGGTGGTAAAATTGATCCCGAGCTACTTCCTCATTCAGTAGAATTACTCTCAACAAAATATTCTAAAATCCGGTTTACGCGCAGCGCAGCCGGATTTTTTTATTACAACCAATTTATATACTAACTTCAAATTTAACTCTCATGAAGAAACAACTCCAATTCTTACTGATCATTTCACTAATCGCAACTTAATTGTTGATGAATTTTGTGAATGCGCAAACTCCTCCTCTTATGCAATGGTCAACACATGTTGATTGCACTAATCCCGGTGTACCGTTTCAATCTAAAGATTGGACATTCAAATTAAGGCACACAAGAGATGGTGGCTACATTGCGGCTGGCTATAGTCACTATCACAATACTTTTCGCAATGAGAACATACTGGTACCTACACTTTTCCGGCTTGATCCAAACGGCAATTTGAAATGGCAGCATTACTACGATTTAGGCATAGACGTTGAATCTTATTCATGGGCGTTTAATGATGTCGTAGAGGATGCCAATGGCTTTTTTGTTGCTGTCGGACAAATCGGTACCCTTGTACGTGCTCCGTTCAGGCAACTCATATGGATATTGCAGTTGCAAGTGTACACTGCATTGCTGGCGTAGTTATAGCAACAAACCCCAACTTCCCTTACGTTTCAAACCATGCCAATTTTCTTCCTAATTATTCTTGTGCAGATTATGGAGCTTATTCTTCAAGTATTACAGCGCAGGGTACTCATTGCCCAGGGTGCGATAATTCCTCTGCACTATACGACCAACTGATTCTCAATAGCCAAAATGATGTTGGAAGCGATGTAATTATAAATCAAAATGGTGAAATAGTTGTTGCTGCCTATACTGACTTTCTATGGAAGGATGATGCTGCATGGTTTCAGGATTTTGGAGGTTGTGGAGGAGGTGGAATTTTAGATTGCACACGAGACCCTTGCTATACTAAAACATATACGAACACCAATACGGGCATTGTATATCGTTTTACTTATGAAGAATACAAAGATGCGAACGCATGGCTGCTTAAGATTGGTTATAATACCGGCATGTTAACTGCCAACAATGGTCAAAATAATCCTGCACACATTGCCCACATGAGCGGAGAAGATTTCCGCACTCAAATTGGCGAAGATTGCAATGGAAATATTTATATGATCGGCTCAACGGCTGACAATACTTTTTGTGCTGCAAGTAACGATCTGAATCCGCCAGCCGAATTTGCTGATATGCTCGTTTGTAAAGTGAACCCCGATTTTACAAGAGTCTGGCGAAAACACTTTTCATCTTCAGGGCTGAATCAAAGCTTAAATACTTGTACCACTCCTTACACTTACGATTATGATTGCGGATTCGGCTTAGTTGTTAACTCTGATAACTCCGTTACTGTTTGCGGTAACAATGGCGAAAACGGGGATGATGCCGTGTTTACAAAACTCAGCAGCGATGAGCAAACAGAAAAAGTGTGGAATTATATGACCGGGTACACCGCACCGCCAGGTGCTTCTACTTTTCCGGGAGGCGCAGGACCTGTTACCTTTAAGGGAACCCTACTGGTGCCGGCAGGTGCGACACTTACCATTAATGGCACCGAAATTCAGTTTGCCGAAACTAAAGAAGTAGTGGACTACAATAACCCCGCTGTAAATATATTGCAATGCGGCATTGTAGTAGCAACAGGTGGTCACCTTATTTTAACAAACAACGCCTTGCTGCGTGGCTTGGCACTTGACCCTTTAAAAGATTGCAGCAGAAACTTTATGTGGGATGGCATTACGGTAATAGGCAACACTGCCGCTACACAAACACCAGCAAATCAAGGTTTCGTAGAAATAAATACAGGTGCAAAAATACAAGATGCAGGTTGTGGCATGCGCTTCGATTCTAAGACATGGTATAATAACCAACAGACAAATGTTTATCAAGATGCCGGAGGTATTTATATTGCTGAATGGGATAGAGGCCACTTCGACTACCCATCTTCTGAAGGGCGCGGAGGTGGATATGTATATGCCATTGGTGCTAAGTTTTTAAACAATGGAAAAGATGCTGAGTATCTGCCATACAACTTTAACGGTGCTAACAACGTTAGTATATTTAATGGCTGCGAATTAAAGTGCAGTGATGTACTTGCCGACCCTGCCCGCCTCGGATGGGATGATATGACCGGAGCGTACGTTCGGGTTGGAACAGATGCGCACGTTACTATGTGGGGGGTATATGGCATTAAATATATTGACTGTCTTTTTTCCGGTTTTGCTTTACTACCTGATCGGCTTCGCGGTCATGGAATAAGAAGCATTGATGCCAACTATAGCGTTAATGGCTCCTATCTCACCAGCCGCTTCGATTTCCTTACCTTTGGTATAAATGCAACAGGTATTGTCGGCAACAACGCCTTGACGATTGAAAACTCTACTTTTGCTGATAACATACAAGGAATTGTACTGCAAGGCAATGATTTGAGCGTAATTAAAAATAATCATTTTTTTGTTCCTAAAAACTCTCACTACGAGTTTGCTACCGGAATTTATACTCTCAATACTAAGAGCTTTAATATCTATGGTAACGAATACTGGAGCAGAGATATTGCACCTCTCTCTAAAAACTATGCGATTGTGGTAAAGAATGCCGGCATTCTTCTTTCTACTATAATCAGAAATAAAACGCATGACTTCCGTATAGCTACGCAATATGAAACCTTAAATACAAAGCTTGATATTCAATGCAACGAATTTTACGCGAGTTTAACTGACTGGGCTATTGTAAGTGGTAGTGTGAATAAGCAAGGTGTCTGCCTTACATACAAGCCAGTGAATAATATTTTTACTCCCGCAGGTCCTTGCACCGGAATAGTTAACATTGATGCTACTCTTGGTGCGCCATTTTTATACGATAGTTGGGATCTATGCCCATTCCCTCCCAATTGTGTTACCCCTACAGTGACTGTTGCAACATGCATTTCTTCAAATGGTGCTGACCCATGTCTTTTAGTTCCTGCACCAAGAGATAAAGTTGCGCTAAAGAGCGAACTTCAGCAATTAGATAATCAGTTGGCAGTTGATCCTGAAAATGAAGCACTGATAGAAGCATCAAAAAAAGATGCCGTGGAACTTACTCCTATCTATCTAAAGGATGATAATGTTGACAGCGCAGCAATAACCATAAGAGATTACATGCTGGAAGATACTACTGCATTGCTTTTACCGTTAGAGGCAAACGACAGTACGGCAAATACCTCTTCTCAGATTATTGCGGCTGCTAACGATACCTCCCTGGGCAACGAAGCAACTCTATATACCGCGATACTCGCCATGAATGATAACAATCATGACTATTTCACTCTTTCATCTGCTGAAATAAATTCCTTTGCCACCATTGCAACCGGAACCGATGTTGCAGCAGTAAAGGCACAGCAAATTCTTGATTGGAATAAGGGAGAAGCAAGATTAAGAAAGCCGTTAGATTTAACATCTTCTGGACAGCGGACAGCGAAGCAGCCAAAAGAAAATCAGGTTGCTCCATCCTTTACCTGTATGCCAAATCCGTTTTCGGATCAGTTAACAATCAAATATCATCTGCCGGAAATTACTTCCAATGTACAAGTGCAATTTATTAACCCCGCCAGCGGAGCTATTGAGAAATCAATTTCACTTAATAGCAACGATCATGAATACATTGTAAATTGTTCTGATATGCCAAGCGGTGTACACATTGTAAAAATGTTTACCGATCAGCAGCAAGTTGGTATTAAAAAAGTAGTTCTTATCAAGTAAATAATAATAAAGGGCGTTGGCTTGTTCAAGCTAGTGCCCTTTTATTTTTTTCTTATGAAAAACAAAATTATTATAGTTATTTATTTCCTTTTTTCTAAACAATCTATTGCGCAACAGTTTTTACGTGAGTACGGAGATACCGTTATTACCAGTGAATGGGCAGCAGGCATGGCAATTACTCCTGACACCGATTTTGTATTTTGGGGATCTTACAGAAACTGGAGTTTAAGTTGGACGGCAATAGCAAATTTAAAGATAGATAAATATGGAAATGAAATTTATAGCAAATCCGATTCATTAAGTCAGAGAAGCCCGGGTACATCCCCAACACATGCTTTTATTATTTCAACTACCAACCAGTTTTATGGAGGCGGGAAAGTATCGGAGCAACCTGCCAGTTATCAATTCAATGCATTTCTTGCGAAACTCGATGCAAATGGGGACACTGTTTTTACAAAGGAATATGTGTTGAGTAACTTCCAATCAATTGTAAAGGATTTAAAGCAAACTTCCGATGGAAATATTCTATTGGCTGGCGAGTTCCACGATCATTTTGTAAATGGCGATATGTTTTTAATGAAAGTAGATACGAATGACAATGTACTATGGCAGAAAAATTATACAGACAGTTCCGGGTTTCAGGAAGAAGCATTCCGCGTTATTGAAATGCCGGATCACGATTTGATAATTACCGGAATGTATAGATATGATTTATATTCCAATAACGATACTTCGCTGGCATTCCTGATGAGAACAGATAGCGCGGGAAATATGAAGTGGCTCAAATATTATGCGCAGAATTATGGCACTATTGCACTTGATGTTTCCCTATGCCCCGATTCAGGATTTATTATTTGCGGTAGTAGTTTTTTAAGTCCTAATCATAACAACCTGAATGGATATATTAGCAAAATTGATTCCGGTGGAAATATGCAGTGGGAAAAATATTATCAACTTTATCCGAGTCAGTATGCAGAACTTTATAATGCTATTCCCGGGATAAATGGAGGTTATTATATTTCAGGAACAGGTTTGGATAGCATTTCTCAAGAGCGTGGCTGGTTTCTGCGGTTAGATGATAATGGTAATATTTTGTGGCAAGAGCACTATACGGAAGGTAATTACTTAGCTTACATTACTGACATGAAAATGCTTGGCGCAAATGATTTTATTATGTGCGGTACTATAAACCACCCGGGCGGTGTTGGCAAGGAAGATTACTTAGTAATAAGAACCGACAGCTTGGGATGTTACGTAAACTGTTTTACAGGCACGGGAGTTTTTAATTTAGATGAGCAAGATGAAGAAGAAATTGTTGTTTATCCAAATCCGTTTTCTGATCAGTTGACAATCAAATATCCTCTGCCGGAAAATACTTCCAATATACAAGTGCAATTTATTAACCCCGCCAGCGGAGCCATTGAGAAATCAATTTCGCTTAACAGCAACGAGCATGAATACATTGTAAATTGTTCTGATATGCCAAGCGGTGTACACATTGTAAAAATGTTTACCGATCAGCGTCAAGTAGGTATACAAAAAGTAGTTCTTATCAAGTAAATATAAATAAAGGGTATCCCGAAAACCCGGGATGCCCTTTTATTTTTTTATCATGCAAAATAAAATTATTCTATTTTTTTGTTTCTTTTATTCGCAACAATCAACTGCCCAACAATTTTTGCGCGAATACGGAGATACCGTTATTAAAAAGATTTAATAATATAAAAGTGAATGTTACCTGAATGCGAAAAAGATAGTGAGAGAAATGATTTCTCAATTGCAAATTCGAAAAGTGAAAAAAGAGAAACTCATTAAATGTCCCGGGAAATATCAGTCCTTCACACAACGCACGCTGAAACCATAAGCTTTGGAATCATGTGAACGGAAAACGTTGCTGTTCTTATAATCGAGGTAACGGTACCATGCATCAGTGCCAATGGTTTCAGAACGCGACCACCAAAAACCAGTTGAAAATAATCCGGGTTGTCCGAAGTCAGCATTGGGAAGGCGGCAACTCCCGGCCAAAGCAGTAAAGCCGCTTTCATTCGTGGCCCACACATTGCCATAAGACGACCATCCGGAATGTCCTTCAATTTTTAACTTATCTCCTTCATTGGTACCACGCCATCCGG
>JBDTTM010000246.1:0-6373 GCA_039930605.1 Bacteroidota bacterium | reverse complement strand
CGACATTTCTGTTGCATATCCGTTACCCCAGTGTTTTTTAAAAAGCCGGTAACCGATTTCAATATCTTCTGTTTTGTCAAAATTTTTTAAAACACACCACCCGATTAATTCATCAGTAGATTTTAAGCAGCAAATCCACAAACCCAATCCCTGCCCATATTTATTCGTTGAAAGAATCCGTTTCAGCGTTACCTCTGTTTCTTCGATTGTCTTTTCGACAGGCCGGATGAATTGCATTACTTCGGGATCTGAGTGAAGTTCAAAAAGCATTTGCAAATCCGTTTCAGCAATTTCCCTGAGATAAAGCCTTTCGGATTCAAGAAATTGTTTCATTGATTATAAAGATGCCGTTCTTCCGCCATCAACAGGAACGTTGATTCCTGTAATGTAAGACGCAGCTGGTGATGCCAGGAAAGCCACGGCAGCAGCGATCTCTGATGGGTCAGCAAAACGCCCCATGGGAATTTCATGTAGCATTTCTTCTTCCAGCACTTTTATTTCTGTTCCCGTTTTCTGGGATTTATTTTGAATAATTGATTGTAAACGTTGTGTCTTAGTCGCGCCGGGTAATACATTATTTACCGTGATACCGAATTGCGCAACTTCATTTGATAACGTTTTGCTCCAGTTGGCTACAGCCGCACGAATTGTGTTCGAAACGCCAAGATTTTTTAACGGCACTTTTACAGAAGTAGAAATGATGTTGATGATGCGCCCATACTTTTCTTTTTTCATTCCTTCAAGAAAAGCCTGCATTAAAATGTGGTTGCAAATAAGGTGATTGTTAAAGGTGATCCTGAATTCTTCAATGTCTGCTGTTACAATTGGTCCACTATTGGGGCCTCCGGTATTATTGACGAGAATATGAACCGCATTTGTTTTGGCGAATTCCTCGGCCTTCTCTTTTACCTCATGCGGATGTTGAAAATCGGCTACAATGAATTGATGTTTTTGTCCTTCTGATACATCAAGGTCTTTGATTGCTTCAATTAATTTATTTTCATCACGGGCCATTAATACGCATGTTGCCCCCAACTTTGCCAGTTCAATTGCAGATGCCTTTCCGATACCCTGCGTGCTTCCACAGACGAGCGCGGTTTTTCCTTTTAACGAAAGATTCATGCGCGAAAGATAGAGAAATGTAATAGGTAATGTGTAAGAAGTAATATTTTTGATCATTACCTGATTAATAAGTGCAGTCCATTTTTGTAAGTACACCCCCCCTTATAATATATGCGAGCCGAATTCGTATATTCGTAGGCACCTTATTCGTACTTCGCTGAAGTCACTTCTTCATTCGTATATTCGTATGTATATTTTCGTACTTCGTTGAGGTTAATTAACTTCGTTCCAAATAAATTTCTATGGCCATACAACGTGCATTCAATTTCAAACAGTGGATCAATGATAACCGTCATCTCCTGAAACCACCGGTCGGCAACCAACAGGTTTATAAAGGCAATGATGACTTCATTGTAATGGTTGTCGGCGGACCGAACTCCCGCAAAGATTACCACTACAACGAAGGTGAAGAATTTTACTACCAGGTAGAAGGCAACATCGTCCTGAAGATTATCGAAGACGGAAAACCCGTTGATATTGCAATTAAAGAAGGCGATATTTTCCTATTACCTGCACGCACGCACCACTCGCCCCAGCGCCCTGCGGGTACAGTAGGTATGGTGGTCGAACTCTACCGCAACGAAACAGAAATGGATGGTTGTTTCTGGTTCTGTGAAAATTGCGGCAATGAATTGCACAAGGAATATTTTCCACTCACAGACATTGTAACCGAACTGCCAAAGATCTTTGACAAGTTTTATTCGAACCTGGATCTGCGTACGTGTAAAAAGTGTGGAACTGTGATGGAGCCGCCAGCGAAGTTGGCTTAGGTAATTAGTTGACTCGTTAATTGGGTGATTGAGAACATCCCCCACACTTGCAGGAATTCCTGGGAATTAGGCATTGCCTTAATAATTGTCATTGCGAGGAACAGCCTGCCCCGTATTTTCGGGGAAGCAATCCCCCAAAGTCCGTACTGCGCAGCCTTAAATAGCTGTTCCTATTCCACCGCCCCGCCATCCTCTCCCGCTCCGTCTCCAATACCACAAAGTAAATTCCACTACTCAAGTTTTCACATTGCAAATCTTTTGTGAAATACTTCGAAGCAAACGAACCTTTCTCAGAGAAAATTTCCTTGCCGGAAATATTGGAAGATTGCTATTAGTTCAAATTGTCTCTAATGAGTTCCATTTGAATCCTTGGCTGTTAATTGCCAACTGCCAACTGCCAACTGCCCATTGCCAACTCATTTCAATCACTGCTAATTGATCTACATGTATTAATATTGCCAAAATTCCCATTTGTAGAACTGATGTTCAAAATCGACATCCACAACCACATCATCCCCGAACACATGCCCGATTGGGTAAAGAAATTCGGCTATGACGGATTCATTCATCTCGATCACCACAAGCATTGCCGTGCACGAATGATGGTGGGAGATAAATTTTTTCGCGAAGTGGAAAGCAATTGCTGGGATGCAGAGGTGCGTATGAAAGAATGTGACCACGCCGGTGTGCACGTCCAGGTGCTGAGTACGATTCCTGTGATGTTTTCTTATTGGGCGAAGCCAAAAGATTGCCTTGATGTTTCCATGTTCCTGAATGATCACATTGCAGAAATTGTGGACCGTTACCCGAAACGTTTTGTCGGATTGGGAACCATTCCACTGCAAGATCCTGAACTTGCTGTTGCCGAACTGGAGCGCTGTATGAAAATCGGGTTGCGTGGCGTTCAGATTGGTTCACATGTGGTTGATGACTGGAACCTTGGATCTCCTGCGCTCATGCCGGTTTTTGAAGCTGCATCAAGATTAAACGCATCCGTGTTTGTGCATCCCTGGGATATGGCCGGACAGGCACGTATGGAGCGGTATTGGCTGCCGTGGCTTTTAGGTATGCCTACAGAAACAGCATTGGCGATTTGTTCCATGATTTTCGGCGGTGTATTTGAAAAATTACCGAAACTTCGCGTCGCATTTGCGCATGGAGGAGGAACATTTCCTTCATTGATCGGGAGAATTGAACATGGCTTTGCAAGCCGACCCGACCTTGTAGCAATTCACAACAATGAAAACCCGCGGACATACGTTGGCAAATTTTTTATTGATTCACTCGTTCATGAACCCAACGTGCTGGATTATTTAATAAAATTCATGGGAGCGAACAGGATTGCAATGGGAAGCGATTATCCGTTTCCGCTCGGCGAGCAATTGCCGGGATCATTGATTCAAAATATGCCGTATGACAATGCCACGAAAGAAATGTTGCTTAGTGGGTCTGCATTGGAATGGCTCAACATGGAAAAGAAATTTTTTCAATGAAAATTAAAATTCTTGTACTGGTTGTATTCAGTTTGTATTGGAGGAATGGATTCACCCAGGCCCCCAAACCCTTTGCAGTGGTCGAACTTTTCACAAGTGAAGGTTGCAATACCTGTCCGCCGGCAGAAAAACTATTTTCAGAAATGAAAGCGGATGCAGAAAAGAATCACAAGAATATTTTCTTCCTCGAATACCATGTGGATTACTGGAATAAGTTGGGTTGGAAAGATCCTTATAGCAATTTCCCAAATACCCTGCGACAAAAAAATTACGTCAGCGTACTCAATGAGGAAAGTCTTTATACACCAATGATGATTGTGAATGGAAGCACTTCATTTACCGGGTCTGATGCGGAAAAAGCAAAATCGGCAACTGCAGCAGCGATTGTAACAGAGGAAAGCTTACAACTAAAAGTAAAAATTGACTCCATCGCAAACGATACACTTTTTGTCAGCTACCATACTTCAAACGCAGACAAAAATTATTTTATCCGTATCGCTGTTACTGAGGACAAACTTTCTTCTTCAATCACCAAGGGAGAGAATTCAGGTAAAACCCTGACGCATGATAATGTTGTGCGTATTTTCTTTTCAGGCGAAGTAAAAAGTCTTTCTGCGCAATTGAAAGTCCCGCTGAAAAAAATCATACCCAATAAAAATTGTGAGCTGGTTTCTTTTATTCAGCAAAAGCAGACGATGAAAATACTCGCTGTTACTAAGGAAAAATTTTAATCAATTGTGTGCTTGTGATGCTATACAGGGAACGTTAAATACTATATTTTTTTATAAAGTAAATACCCGCGAAACGTTAAATCCAAGACGAATACCTGCATTATTCCATTTTGTATCGGTATGCGCAAAAAATTGGTTTTCCACCAGGCCGAAGGAGTTGATAAAATGAACCTGGAAAACGTGACCACCTGTTTCTATCTCCCAGCCTATTCCCATGCTGTCATAATATTTTGTTTGTGAATAGTCGTTGATGCGGTAGGCATATTCAAAAGTAATAGCCATGCGTTTTGTAAATTTTAAACGCGTCACACAGGCCACTCCATAAGCATCATTTTTATCTGTGATTTTCTCTACAAGATTATAGTGAACAAACCATGGTGCAACCTGGAATGAAAATGACGGGGTGAACTTTCTTCCGATCATGATCTCATATGCATAAGACCACCGGTTGGTTTCCGGTTTGTATTTATCATAACCCTGGGATGCCTTGTTATTGTCTTTTAAAGCAATGCGGTATGCACCTGCAAAAAGTGTAACGCTGAGAGGCATACTTCCGCTTGTGGTTTGCCGCAAAAGACGGAATTTAAGAAAGCCATCAACGACTTTTTCCAGCGATGTACGGCCTATTCCAAACATAAATCTCCCGTCAGGACTGTATTCCAGGCCTAAACGAATATCAACAGGACCATCTATGCCCCAGGCGTTCAGTGAACCGCTGTTCAGCGAACCGAACCGGTGTGAGATCCGGAAATCCAATGTGTTTCGACCGACCGTTTCAAGCGTATGCTGGTCAACCAGGCGTGTGGTTTTAAAAGTTGCTGCCGTAAATTCTTTTTGAGGGACCGGGACAGAATCAATGAGGCTCAATAAATCCTGCGCTTTGATTTGGCTGCAGTCCATAAATAGGAGGAGAAAAAAGATATTTTTTAGTTTCATGTGTTTTGGACTCAGTTGTTTAAATAGCCATGGTTTATCCAGGATTCTATCTTCATGATTGAACACTCATCTAACTTACCTCCGCCTTTAGGCATCGCGCTGGTGCTTGGATCATGCACGATGCTTTTCAGGAAAAAATTGTTTGGTGTTACCTGGGCCTTTACAGATGTATAAGTTTCAAGACCGATATTACTTGCAGAGTTGCCTGTATTGTGACATGCATTGTCACCGATTCCACAACCGGAAGTGAGAATAGGAATAATGTCTGTGTGATAAGATATTGTAACACTCGTTGTATCACATACCGTTGCGAAATTGGGATGCAACTCTTCCATGTTATCATAATAACACCCGGTACAGAATCCTATGACCGAAAGAAAAAAATATTTTCTCATAATTACATCTCAATTGTTTTTAGCGCCCTGTTCTATCCAGACATAAATCTGCTGAAGTTGTTTGCTCGTTAAAGATTGTTTTGAAGAAGGAGGCATGATAGTACTACGCCCCGTTATTGAACGATACAATTTACTTCCATGAGCATTAAATGGCTTGATGCCCCCATTCGAAATTGTATTTTCATAGCCGATAAAAGAGGATTGCGCATTTCCATCATGACAACCGCTCATGGTACAGTTGGCAGAAAGAATGGCCTGGATCTCTATACTGTATTGCACTTCCGGAACATTGGTAAGGTCTGGATTGTGCGTACACGAAATAAGTAACACGATTGTAGTGATACTGAAAAAAATCTGCGTTTTGCTCATTAGTTTAAGCGTTGTTTTTAAACCCATATCTGAATCAATTTGCTTTCCGGAAATTTCATTCAATACCTTTTCATATCAGGAATACGACATATATGATAATCAACTTTCGCCCAAATTTAATTCCAGTTCACTTTGTAATTATAATTTTAGAATTGATCATTGAGACAACTGGATTTTTTTCAAAGTTCATCCGATATGTTGTGCAAAATCTGAAGTTTAAAGTTTAAATCCGGAATTATTTTTTTTCATTCATTTCCTACACTAATTTCATCCTGTCATGAGAGGTATTTTAGTGGCGCATGGTTCAATGGCACGAAGATTAATTAGTGAAGAATATGGGATATTTAATATCTTCACAAAAAAAACGGTTTCACGACAGGTTCACATATAAAAACATCCGGAAATGAAAATTCTTGTAGTCGAAGACGAAAAAGACCTGCTCAACGCCATGGTGGATTACCTCCATCAAAGCGGAATGAGTTGCGAAAAGGCATCCACGCTCGAAGAAGCATTGGAAAGAATAGACCTTTATGATTATGATGGTATTATTCTCGACA
>JBDTTM010000245.1:0-6449 GCA_039930605.1 Bacteroidota bacterium | reverse complement strand
GCAATCATTTTTTGATTCTTCATAATTATTATTTTTTGAATTTTAATTTTTCTTCAGAAGCGCTGTTGCCCGTTTTTCAGTTCCGCTGTTGCCCGGTATAATTAATTTTTCTTTACTAGAGTCATTCCGCACTTAGGGCATTTGCCCGGCTTGTCGGATTTTACTTCGGGATGCATAGGGCAGGTGTAAGTGTCTGCGTTGCCGGTTTCTTTTGTGAGTGCGCTATAAAGCAACATTCCATTTTGATTTTTTTTCATTGTTTTATTTTTAATTAATTGTTTGACATTTATTTTTTCATTTACGTACAATTTATACAGAACATTTTGCATGCAATGCCACTGATTGAGATACTGAACCGAGCAAAAAACCTGCAACAGCGCCATGACCATGCGAACCGACAACAATCAAATCTGCACCGAATTTTTCTGCTTCTTGCAGAATGACCATTTTTGTATAACCTTCAATTGCAGCAGCAGAAACAGAAAGTGTAGGATTTTATTTACGCAAAATAGTTGCTGCACTTTCGCTTGCATTCCTAATACTGCTCCGGCAGAAATTCCTACAAACCGAAGGAAATTTCTCCTGGAAATTTGTTAACCGGCTTTTGAATATCTTCCATGACGCTATGATTTAATGTTGATTTTTTATATTGTGAAAGTCCCCATATATAACTGAAAAGTGTTACATAGTTCCGGATATAAGTTACATGATTCACATATTTAACAAAGCAATAGAGATGAAGATTATTGGAATATGGCGATGGTCAAGATGAAAAATGACTTTCGTCATGTTTTGAACAACACAAGTACAAATTACAAACCCAAATATAAGTCAGCTAGGCAAAATGAATATGTGCTTATCTGAGGTACACCTGACAATTCGAGAAGTTTATACCTGACAGCGGCTGCGCGTACTGTCTATACATGGGTTAACTTTTATTGTACTAATGCGAAGAAAAAGTTATACCTGTTGGCAGAATACCATATGAACAATCATCAACATAATTCAAATTGATTACGCAAAATTTAGAGCTTTTAAGCATTATTTACTGCTTACATACACCCAACAAAAAAAATGTATATTTGAAGCCAATTCAAAAAAGTCAACTCTTAAATAATTATGAAAATGAAGAAAAATCTACTTTGTTTATGCTTTACGGTGTCAATGTTTGTAACATCATTCGCTCAAACAGCGCCTGATTTCACTGCTACTGACTGCAACGGAAATTCACACAACCTATACAGCGAACTGGCTCAAGGGAAAGTTATTGTATTGGCTTGGGTAATGCCTTGCGGTGCATGCACCGGTCCCGCTCTAACTGCTTACAATGTGGCACAGAGTTTCGCCAACCCTAATGTTCTTTATTATTTAATCGACGATGCCGGGAACACAGCCTGTTCATCTCTTTCAAGTTGGGCTACAGGAGCAGGAATTGGAACTAACCGTTCTACTTTTTCAACAGCCTCAATTGTTGAATCAAGTTACGGTGGTATCGGAATGCCTCATATTGCTGTGGTTGGCCAGAATGGTTTTATGTATTTCAACGCACTCAATTCTGCTGCGGGAAATTCAACTGCTATTCAAAATGCAATCAACGATGCGCTGAATGCAACTGGAATCGCAGAAAACTCGGCAAACACTTTTTCGTTGTCAGTTTTTCCGAGTCCCGCGTCTGATAAAACAATTTTGAATTATTCTTTGAAAGAAGCCACTTCTGTCTCTCTTAATGTGCTGAATGAACTTGGACAAAATGTTGGAACATATTCATTGGACAAACAAAGTGCAGGAAAACATGAATATCAGTTTGATGTGAAGGCATTGGCTAATGGAAACTATTTTGTTCGTTTTAACACCGAACAGAAAACACAATTAGCAAAGTTTGTTGTTTCTCATTAAAAAAATATAATAACATCTGAAAACCTGCATTGATTTTCTTTGCAGGTTTTTCTTCGTCACTGAAATAGTAAAGCCAATGCGGAAATTATTTCTTGTTTTTGTAACTGTAATGATTCAAACCTGTTTTGCAAATGCGCAATGTTGCGCAGGCGGAAGCGGATGCACCATTGCTGGCGGAACTTCAGCAGGCGTGTTGCAGGAAAAGCAGATTGAACTGAGTACGAATCTACAATTTATCAATGCAGATAAGTTTTATAAAAAAGATGCTCTTGATACCAACAGAACATTTGACAGTTTTGAAAGTCAGTATGAATATTTCAGATTGGCTTATGGTGTGTCAAAAAACTTAACGATGTCGGTTGAAAGTGGATACTTTTTTAAGAAGAAAGAAATTGGTTTGCATGGTGACCCTGTTTCTACTTATAAATCAAAAGGTATTGGGGACTTAATTATTTTTCCGCGGTATGATGTTTACAACCATACAGGATTAAAAACGAATACCGAAGTTATGCTTGGCTTAGGGTATAAAATTCCGTTGGGCAGCCACAATGATTCTACAGGAAATGTTGAGCCGTTTTCAGGCACTACTTATTATGTTACAAAGCCGTTGTCTGTCCAACTGTCTTCCGGCGCACAGGATATTATTTTTTACACTTTCCTGTTTCACGGTTTTACAAAACAGAATTTCAGAATATTTGCCAATGCCATGTATGTAAAAAAAGGCTGGAATCCGAATGGAGAAAAACTTGGCGATTTTGCAAGTGTTGCTGTCTTTGCGGGCAAATCTTTTTTCAATTGCCTTGGCATTACCCTTCAAGCCCGTTATGAATGGGTGGACCAGATGAAAATAAATGAAAGTGTTTTGCTTTTCGGAAAACCGTCTAATTATTTCCCAGAAGGAACAGGATATAAAAAAGTATTCATCACTCCTCAAGTCAGTTATACGAAAGGAAACATTTCAGTTTATCTTTCGTCAGATTTCCCGATTTATCAATACCTGAATACCTCCGATTTTTATACCCAGGTAGGTTCAAGATTTCAAACAACGGTCGGAATTTCATACAAATTTATAGTGGCTCGTTCACCATTCAAAGGGATAAAAGCAGGTACTTATTATTGCCCTATGCACCCTGGCCAAACCAGCGCAGTTGCCGGAAAATGTCCTGTATGCGGAATGGATATGGAGATGAAGAAATAATTACTCTATGATAATTTTTTCGATTCCTGTAAGTCCTTTCTCATTTTTCAAAACCACGAAGTAGGTTCCCGTTTTAAACCCTGCCGGAATATACTTTACCTGATTCAATCCCTTTTGAAAAGAAAAACTTTTCGTTTCCATCAGTTTCGATGACGCATCGAAAATTTTAAATTGATAACTGGCTTGCTCACTTATATTTATTTCAAGCGTAAAATAAACTCCATCTTTTATTACAGAAGGAAAGATCGAAAAGACTACGGGTGTTTTCGAATACGGGTTAATTCCTATTGAAAGATTTGCACAGTTTACAGAATCAATCCATTGATATGCGGCAGACAAAATCTGATTACGATTCGGAAAGTTAATTGTATGAGCAATTCCAGGCATCAGCGTATCTTTTTCAATCGCCCCGTTATTAATTAATGCCGTGCGTACCGGGTAAAATCGTGTGCCTGGAGAGTCACTTTCGCCATGCACTAAATAAAACGGCTTTCCAGCTGCATTCTGAATAATTCCCGTTACCTCAGTGGTTCCGTTAACAGCTGCGCCAATCGGAATAAAACCGCCAAAACGCCAAGCATGCGATAGACCATAAGTATAAGTTGTTTTGCCACCCCAGGAAAATCCCATGACATATATCTTCTGCAGATCAATGTTATACCATGCTTGTACAGAATCGAGCAATGCAGATGTAAATGCTGTATCAATCGGGTCATCTATCATTCCGTCAACTCCGCCATCAGGACAAACAAGTATAAGGTTATTGCTTTCGGCAAAATCACGAAGCGTATCGCACCACGAAATAGAATTCCATACGGAAATATTTAAGGGATGTAAAGCAAGCATCACGCGGTGAGGGATTGAAGCATTGTATCCGGATGGAATAAACAAAGAGTATTGTTTTGCAGTGTCTGTCTGAAACGGAAATGTTCCGTCAATTCTTATTTGTGCTTGTAAGAAAGTGGAAGTGAAAAGTAGAATTCCAATTAAAATAATTTTGCTTTTCATAATAAAAATTTACTTGATAATAACTACTTTTTGAATACTGCTGTGCTGAGCAGAACAATTTTCAACGTATCTCGTTCGCTTATGTTGGAAATTTGAGTTCCCAAAGAAATCGAAAAATATTTATGCCGACAAGATTATTCGGTTCTAAATACTTTCATACCGTTGGAGACATTTGGCTATTCTAGTAAGTAAATGTCAATCCTGCACCTATTCCCATATCACTATCATAGTGAGTTGACGCGGAAATATATTTTGTGAGTATATACCGGAATCCCGCCATGTATTCTTTATCTGTATTGATCATCCAGTTAAAACGTAAACGAGGAGTGATAGAAATGTCTTCTCTTGATAATTGGAAACGGAATTTCCCATCACCATCAACTCTTGCATCTGCTATGACCAGCATTGGTAGCGTATAGGCGATACCTGCAATTCCTGTGTGGCGATTATTTTTATTACTTACCTGTCCAAACCAATTTAGTTGCTCGCTGCCAAAAATATTTTTTGGACTGCCTTCCAAATCAAAAACGTTTTTTTGCAGTGCTCCTTCATTTTTAAAATGATAATCGAAACCAATGTATGGAAACCACCATTGCATTCTGCCAACATATCTTCCTATCATTGTCTCGCTTTCGTAGCCGTGTTCATCGTGATAACCCAAATGCCAGAGCGTGCTCAATTTCCACCTTGTTTGGGATAGCATAAATTCTCCGTCACTTCCATTACTTTCAATGCCGAGCCTGCCCATAGGATGAAACCTTCTGTCATCCGAATTTAAACCACGCCTCGCTACTTTAGCGTCCGGAAGGTCAGGGTTTGCAGGAGAATTTTCATAGCTGAAAACCCTGCCCATTCCACTCATCATGTGATATAATATATGACAATGAAAAAACCAGTCGCCACCGGCCTCACTGGCATAAAACTCAATGGTATCGCGTTCCATGGGCATAATGTCAATGATGTTTTTCATTGGAGCATATTCTCCCTGTCCGTTCAATACTCTGAAGTCATGACCATGCAGGTGCATCGGATGCCGCATCATGCTGTTATTGAATAAAACTATTCTCAGCCGTTCTCCTTTTTTTATCAGGATTTTATCACTTTCAGAAATCACTTTATTATCAAGGCTCCATACATAACGGTTCATGTTTCCAGTTAAATCAAATTGTAAATCCTTCCAGGGACCATCAGGCAAAGTAGTTTTTTCTGTTGCTTTAAGCATGGTGTAATTAAGGGTTACTATATCACCACTCTCTGCTTCCATATTCATTCCCTGCATACTGTTGTTGTTTGGCTTTTGCATACTGTGCATATCATGTCCCTTCATATTATCCGTAGGTATAGTCTCTTTATTCATTCCTTTGATATCTTCCATTTTCATTTCCTTCTTTGGATTTTCTTCTCCTGTAATTTCGGGATACATGACTGTGTTCATATCCATTACCTGGTTCGTCATTAACATCCCTTCCATTTCCATCATATTCCCTTTCATGTCCATCATGTTATTCATCATTTTCATTCCTGCAAAATATTTTAGCTTAGGTAATTTTGTTGCATACATTTTTTCTCCAGTGCCAAGCCAGAGGGATGCGGAACTTGTGCGGTCTTCAGGAGTTACTAAAAATTCATAGCTTTTATTTTCAGGAATGGTTACCACCACATCATAGGTTTCGGAAACAGCAATAATCAACCTGTCCACTTCCACAGGTTCCACATCATTACCATCTGTTGCCACCACTGTTATTTTTCTACCTGCGTAACTCAACCAAAAATAATCTGATGCTCCTCCATTGGCTATGCGCAATCTTACTTTATCGCCTGCCTTAAACTGCGGTTGTTCATTTTGATTTTTACCATTAATTAAAAAATTCTCATAGTAAACATCGCTTACATCCATTGCATTCATCCGCTTCCACTCATTAGTGACCTTGGTCTTAAAATGTCCCGTACTGATAGCTTCACCATAGCTTTGGGTAGTATGTTTTTTTATTGCAAACCAATCAGTAGCACTTCTTAGACTGCGGTGAACCTCTTCCGGCTTCATATCCGTCCATTCGCTCAACACCACCGGAATGGTTGGAATACTCCATTCCTTTCTTTTATTCATGATGAAAACTCCATACATACCAATCTGTTCCTGCAATTTGCTATGGCTGTGATACCAATGCGTGCCATGTTGAACAATCGGAAATTTATATAGATATGTTGTATGTGGCTTAATAGGCATTTGCGTCAGGAATGGCACGCCATCCATTCGGTTGGGCAAAAACAGACCATGCCAATGGAGTGTTGTTTCTTCATCCAGGTCATTATGTACATAAATTTCTGCTGTATCACCTTCTGTAAA
>JBDTTM010000244.1:0-6481 GCA_039930605.1 Bacteroidota bacterium | reverse complement strand
CAGGTCATCCCTATAAAGGTGATGAACTTGATGAATATATGCCAAGAATGTTCTACTCGTGGAAGAAGCAAAAGACTTCCTTTAGTCTCGTATGGAGTGAAAGTCAATCTATAGTTGTACTCTTTAATCAGAAGCACGGTAACAAGAAAGAATCAACAGAAGAGGTTGATCATTCCGTTGAATCAACTGACGATAATAGTGAATGAATGTGGCTATGTTGCAATATTCCGGGATCTATCAGAAGTTTCTACATGCTTAAACACGTTAACTGACTCGAAAAAAGTATCACCATGAAAAACATCCTTCGAATTCTACTCATCGTATCGTTCGTCTTTGTCTCCAACACATGGGCGCAAAAAACAAAAGTCGTACACAAGGATAAATACGGCAACACGGTTAGCACATCCGACCAAGATGGGTCAAGATCCACGAACAAGGATAAGTATGGAAATACGACTGGTTACGATGTGCAAGACAGGAACAAAACGACACACAAAGATAGGTACGGGAATACCAACGGTTATTCAACACAGGACAACAACCGAACCGTTGTCAGGGATAAATATGGTAACACAACGGGCAACATCCAGATGAACGGTAACACCGCCACATACAAAGACAAGTACGGGAATACAACCGGGACAAGTAAACAGGTTGGAAATACGATTACCCACAAAGATAAATACGGGAACACGACCGGAACGACGAAGGTGGTGAAGTGACGGTGAATGACCCCGTCTCCCACAACAATGCGTTCTACCAGACCTTCCATCAACTCTGGACAGACCCATGTCCAACTCCCAGCCTGATCGTCGTCCACAGCGCATTCCTGGCGTTCTGTAGTCCGTTTGAAGGTGTGATCACAACAGTTTTGATACCACCGTCAGGTACATGCTGAATTGTCCGCCAATCGGACGAATGTTGAACGAGGCAAAAACGTCAGTATTGTGGGAAGTAGAATACTTTTCAGGAAAAAATGTCACTTAACGGCGGTGAAAAGGCATCGTAATTGGAGAACCACCATTAGATCGAGGTATGCCCTTTAGAGGACAAGAAGAGTGAAAGTGCTCTCTGAAAGGCAATAGCGAAATCGTATGGTAAAAAGCGGCGATTTTAGCTCAAAAAAAAGTGAAATAGAGTACCTCATAGAGTAACGGAATTCGGAAAGTTCGTTATATCTTTGTACAATAGGAATGAATACTTGCGCTGGAAATGAAAAGTTGCCTAAATTAAGCTGGAAACGGCAGGGTAATTATTTTCTTAAAATTAATGATTTTTTATTGTAACCTTTGAGCATTTCAAGTGACAATATTGAATAGTGGGTTGCTGTTAGGAACGAGGTTAGCGCAAGGGTAGATAACAGCTAAGTATTCTATCGAGATCAAAGGCTATTTTACAACAATTGTATGCATCATCGATTTCTCAAGTTTGTTCATCATTCAAAAAAAAGGAGACATGAAAAATGAAAACAGTAATCCGTGTTAGCAGTTCAATAATTTGCTTTGTACTGCTTGGTATTCTCGTAAGGAAAAGTGAAGCTCAATTCAGTATTCCGTCTGATACAACGACGTACTACGGAATGAATCAAAGCGGAGTTGCAATACCATATTGGCGAGGAAAGGATTCGGCGATTTATAAAGGTCAATTAGTTATCCGTTTTCGACAAGGTGCATTGGATTCAGAGAAACTTATGAAAACTTATACAGATTGGTACGGGAGCATATATAATTCACACGGCGGAAAAGGAAATCATATACTTTCCATTCCTACGTTACCTTGTGATTCAAATAGAGGTTTCCCTGACTCGCTAAAGAATCGTCTCAAAACGGAGCGTTTCTATATTGACTCATCCACTAACATTATACGTGATTCTCTCCTAAAAACATTTCTTCATAGTATGGGAGGCTATTATCTTCGAAGGCTTACAACTGCGAGTCCAATTAATAAATTTTCGGTAACCCGTCGTGGCGATACTATAGGATGCGACCACTATAATTGGATGGTTCTAAAATATGATACTGCAACAAGCCCACTCCTTTTAAGTTACCTGTTGACAAGTCAATTTCCATTTGACATATTCTTTGCAGAACCAGATAGACATGAAGGAAAATTGCTTCATACTAAACCGAGCCATCCACATGATAATCCAATTTATTATGATAAATGTCAGTATGATCTCTACAACATGATTAATGCTCCAGCAGCATGGGATTATGAAATTGGGAATCCTAAAGTTCTCTTAGCGCATTTTGATCGAGGTGTAGATTATATGCACCCTGATCTTGGCTCCGGATTAGGGTTAAATAAACACGTAAAGTTCGGAGAGCAATTTTCTGTGAACAAACAACCGCCCTTCATTGACAACATCATCCAACATCAAGGTCATGGGACTCCATGCATGGGCATTATCGGCGCATTGACAAATAGGAATGTCCATTCAGTTGCTGGTGTGGCAGGTGGATGGGGTGTATTGCCTTCAGATCCACCGGGAACAGTTGATGAAGGTACAGGGTGTAGTTTGGCTATTCTTGCCGCAAGTAATTTTACACAAGCTGAAGACGGAATCAGTGATTATGTAGCATCTATTTTTCAAGCTTCTGCAAAAAGTGATTCCTCAAATTATGGTTACGGCGTAGATGCAATTAATACTTCTGCAATGATAACTGCAGATGACATCTATCTTTCCCTCCATGCAGCAATTAATTTTGCGTTCTTGAACGGAGTTGTACAAGTTATTGCGATGAACAATAATGACCACGACCAAAACGTCCGAGGTATTTTTACAAATTCCTATCCAGCCAATTATGAAGAGCCATGGATAATTGCGGTAGGTGGTAGTCAACCAAATAAAACGAGAATATCTGGCTCCGATTATGGTTACACAATGGATATGTTGGCACCTGCAGGTGACCCTACTGTTGGTGATGTTGTTGATACTGATCAATTTGGAAATCCAATTATTTGTTCAAATAACAATAATAATAATTGGAATGAGACGTTTACTATAGCAAATTTACAAACGGATCAAGGACTCTTAGAAATTGACAGTCCGAAACATACAGTTCACGGATGGGGTGGCAATTCTGCGGCTGCTCCACATGTAACAGGTTCGGCAGGATTATTACTATCTACTTTTTATGGTAATCCATTAAAACTTGAACCTGAAGATGTAGGTGGTATACTTAAAGCATCAGCGTTTAGACCGAGCGGTACAAATTCGTATCAACTTGAAGTAGCTTGGGGTCATCTCGACATCGGACACGCTTATCAAATGATGGATCAGATTCCTGATGTCATGAATAGTGGAAACCTATATTTCCTTCAACACTTCCATTTTGAAGACAGTTTAAAGTTTGGGCAATGGAGTGATAAGCGTTACTATACTTTTCCAATCTGTTGGGATCCTTCTGTTGTTAGTACGGACACTATCAAGAAAAGATATGCTAAATGGCAGTATATCTTGAATGATAATCATAACGAAGGAGGTTATCCATATTCTTATATGGCAAAAGTTCGCACTGTTTCCGATACTGTGACGTTGCCTCCTGAATGGGTTATTGACTCTACGAATTCCCCTCTTTTTGCGTGGGGTAGAAGTGGTGGTATTGGAGAAAAGAGCGGTTGGTCTTTTTCACAAATGAATTGGCAGACAGGTTGGAGCCGAGTTACTGACTGTACGGGAGGTGATACAGTGAATGAAGGTATTTTCCACAATCAAGGTAGAACATTTACTGTAGTTACAGCACAATATGATGCCTGGGGCTGGGTGGATAGCACTGCAAATTATACAAATCATATTGGGCATGTCCCTGATGATAGTTTGTTGGGAGTAAATTTCTCAGTATTTGGAAGAAAGGATCTGACATATAGCGGAGTAAAAACATACACCCAAGCATCAGGGAATGAGAACCTTCTGGTTTCGGTTAGTCCACAAGGAGATAAGCTCATTGCAAGGTATTTCAGTGAACGAGAGATTGAACACCCGAAACTTGAAATTTACGATATGCTCGGTAGATTCATGACTTCATTTTCTGAATCACATGCTGATCAAGGTTGGAATAGTATGACCTGTCCAATACATCAGCTTGTTTCAGGTTCATATATTTGTAGGGTGTCAGGTTCTGGGTTCACACAATCACGAAGATTTCAGATCCTAAAATAATATTGATAATGAAAACAAAAATTTTCATATCTGCTGTTTTATTAATAGCAATGCTGACTCCCTGCGCTTCGATAGCACAGGGAGTTAATGGCAATAGTTTGCATTGGGTTCGGACTCCATTCTCCCATGATGCAGAGACGCTTTGTGTGCACGACGGTTTTCTTTTTGCAGGTGGAGAGAATGGTTTGTATAGATCTTCGGATGAAGGAAATATTTGGATGTCAGTTGTGAATGGGTTGAATGGTAATACAAATTCGCCGGAGGTTCAATTGCTTTACTCGTATGGCAATTATTTACTTGCTAAAGTTGTGGATTGGGGCATATACCGCTCAATGGACAATGGAAATAATTGGAAAAGAAGCTCAATTCCACTTTCTCCATTTACATTTGTAACGCAAGGAAGATATTTATTTGCTGAGACTGGAATGATTGACCGCTCACCAGATAGTGGCAGTATCTGGGAAGAAGCCGATAGTGGAATAACTCCGAAAATGGCTGGGCATCATGCCCCATGCTTTGGATTGGCATCTATTGGAAATACTCTAATAACTGCAAACAAGGACGGTCAACTTTTTCGATCAACTAATGGTGGACTTCTTTGGGACTCTACTTCTTCTCATTTCCACATTCCATTTCAATATTCTTTATCACTCTTTACAATAAATGATTCGACACTTTTTCTTCATCTTGTAGATACACTATTCCGCTCTACTGACTTTGGGATGAATTGGAAGATAATTAAAACTGGCATAGGTCGTCCAACGATAGTAGCTAAAAACGGCTTGATATTTATTGGGACTTATGGAGTAATTCTATCCACAGATAATGGCGATTCGTGGAAGAATATTAGTGGTGACATAATTGATACAATGAGTATTTCGGCTCTTGTAATTCAAGATAACTATCTCTTTGCCTCTGGGTATTATTCACAATCGACTGGTCTTGCAGGCATTTGGCGTTGTCCACTTTCAGATTTTACAAATAGTGTTGTTGAAGATAAATTATTAACTGATGACTTCAAAATTTCACCGAACCCAAGTAACGGTCGTGGAAGTATTTCCTACAATCTTCGTACAGCATCGAATGTGAAGATCGAGCTATACAATTCAATTGGTCAAGTTCTAAAAATATTGTCCAATTCTTTTGAACAGGAAGGAGATCGTACTTCACAATTCAATATTTCCGATCTTCCCTCACAAGAATATTTCATACGCTATCAGGACAGTAAAGGGTCAAACGTATTACCAATATTGCTATTGAAATAATATACTGCTTCTTTGTCATCTGCTCTTGTCTGGATTGAGTGCTATATTTGTAGTCTAACATTCCATCAAAACAAGATGAAAAAGTGCACAATCATCCTTGTGTTCCTCAGCCTCCTGGCTGCATCCGTTTATTCCCAGGAGTGCGGCATTGACCGTTGGAAAATAAAAACGGTCAGAGACAAAGATGCCAGACAGATAAAATGGACAGCCGTCAGTTCAACGGTATCGCAACAGTGTGCTTTACCAAGGACGATTCAGCATTGGAAGACCGACCCACGTCAAACGGAGGAAAAACAGTTGTACAAAATCCGGTGCAAGATCATTGGACTTGGAAAAGAACCGGACAACGACTTTCATGTGATCGTACAGGATATGACGACGAAAGAGACCATGGTTGTTGAAATACCGGATCCGACATGTCAAGAATTGGCGAACACGAAGCTGGCTCCGAAATATGCACAAGCACGTTCGTTTCTCACAAACCTGTACGGAGAACCTGGTGCCATAAAGAAAGTAAAGCCGAAAAATATCACGATCTACGGTGTTGGATTTTGGGAGAAATTAAATCACGGACAAGGTCATTCAACGGATGCCTGGAAATGGAAAGTTGAGTGAAACTGGTTTTGGTGGTGGCACAGCAATCAAAGAAGAATTGAAAGAGGCTGTAAATTATGTGCGATCCAATCTCAATCGTATAACACAATCAGCCAAGTACAGTGATTTTGAATTTCATTTAAAGGCAACGGATCTAAATGGTATTGGCAACAACAAAGGCTTAGAGCTTGCAATTTTTTTATCAATCGTATCTTCCATTACAGAACGGTCATTGCTTCCACAAATGGTTGTCTTGGGTTCAATGAGTATCGGCGGCGCGATTATTGGCTCTGATAACTTGGGAGAGTTCTTGCAAGTTGCTTCGGATAGTGGGGCGAAAAGAGTGCTTATCCCTGCAATTGATATGACATCAATTGGGAAAGTGCCGACTGATCTCATATCAAAATTCAGCTTGACGATCTATAATGATCCAGTTGAAGCGGCATTCAAGGCAATGGGA
>JBDTTM010000243.1:0-6522 GCA_039930605.1 Bacteroidota bacterium | reverse complement strand
TGTGCACCAATATGATCTATGTGGATTAAGGCTGTTTGGGATTTCAGGCTGCTCTCCGTGCTCTCTGTGGCCTCTGTGGTAATTGGCTGTTCGGATTTCTATGTGCACCAATATGATCTATGTGGATTAAGGCTGTTTGGGATTTCAGGCTGCTCTTCGTGCTCTCTGTGGCCTCTGTGGTAATTGGCTGTTCGGATTTCTATGTGCACCTACATGAATCTATGTGGTTAAAGGCTGTTGGGATTTCAGGCTGCTCTCCGTGATATCTGTGCTCGGTGGTAATATATTCCGGTTGATAAATCTTCTCTTCCTTTTTCTCTGCTTTGATTTCAGTCCGCGTGCCGCTTCAGCTAAAGTGGACGCACAAGCCTTGGCGAAGGAGATAATTAAAATTGTAAGAGATCGGGAAAGAATTACTTTTGTTTCCCCTTAAATCTGAAACAATACATTGCTTTTACGTTGAATGAAAGGTGAGGAAGTAAGGGATTATGACTGAAAAAAGTAATTTACGATTTGCCATTATCGGCTGCGGACGCATTGCCGAAAGACACGCTGAACATATTGAGCACCTCGCCCAACTGGTGGCTGTTTGCGACAACAAACCGGAACGGGCAAAAATGTTCGGGGAAAAACACAACTGCCGGTACTTTAATTCAGTGGAAGAACTTCTAGCCAGCGTAAAAAATATTGACATCGTAAGTGTTTGCAGTCCTAATGGTTTGCATGCGGCACATAGCATACAGGCCCTCAATGCGGGTTTCAGCGTATTGTGTGAAAAGCCGATGGCCACTTCATCACGTGATTGCGAACGCATGATGCAGGCCGCAGAAAAGGCTAACCGCAGACTTTTTGTAATCAAACAGAACCGCTTCAATCCACCGCTCGCCAAACTCAAAGAAATTGTGGATGACGGCCGGCTTGGAAAAATTTTAAGCGTTCAGTTGAACTGTTTCTGGAATCGCAATGATGAATATTATTCCAATAGCGACTGGAAAGGAAAAAAGGACCTCGACGGAGGGACTCTTTTTACACAGTACAGCCACTTTATAGATTTGCTTTATTGGATTGTTGGTGATGTTAGAAATGTACATGCATTTACCCGGAATTTTCTGCATAAACACAACGTGGAATTTGAAGATACAGGTACTGTGATCCTTGAATTTGACACCGGAGCCATCGGCACAATTAACTACACCGTAAATAGTCATCAAAAGAACATGGAAGGCTCTATTACCTTATTTGGTGAGAAAGGGACCATTAAAGTTGGCGGACAATACCTCAATGTGCTTGAATACCAGAATATTGAAGGGTATGAAATCAAAGATTTACCCGAATCACGCCAGGCCAATGATTATGGATATTACCAGGGCAGCATGAGTAATCACGACAAGGTTTATGAAAACGTAATTGACGTTTTCAGCAATAATGCCAGCGTTTCAACCAGCGCTCTGGATGGTTTGAAAGTGACCCAAATCATTGAAAAAATTTATCAGGCTGCCAATAAATAACGGGGTAACCATCTTGATTCTTTTCTTTTTGGGTTAATTGAACAATTTTTCGATCCCTGCGTATCATATTTCATGGAGTTGAACGATCCTGTCGTCAGGGACATTGCTATTAAAAATGTTTCCTTTGGGAAAAATGTTGTCGTAGTTCAGCCATCGAATGTTTATGAGTGTTCGATTGGGGACGACTCTTTCATAGGGCCTTTCGTGGAAATTCAAAAGGGAGTAGTGATCGGAACAAAGACAAAAATCCAAAGTCATTCGTTTATTTGCGAACTCGTAATAATCGGAAACCAATGCTTCATCTCTCACGGGGTGATGTTTATCAATGATTTATTTACAGATGGCGGACCTGCCGGAGGCAAACAAGAACTTTGGAAAAGTACGAAGATCGGAAACCACGTTTCGATCGGAACTAATTCTACCATACTTCCTGTAACCATTTGCGACAACGTAGTAGTGGGTGCCGGAAGTGTTGTTACCAGGGACATTACAGAACCCGGTATCTACGCTGGCAACCCGGCTAAAAAAATACGAGACCTGAAAAAATGACAGACCTGAAAATAAAAATGCACGTACCCTTCGTTGACCTGCGCGCGCAATATCATTCGCTGAAAAAGGAAATTGACAATGCGATTTTTTCTGTCATTGAAGACAGTGAATTCATCAAGGGAAAATATGTCGCAGCTTTTGAAAAGGAATTTGCCCTGGCTTATGGCGTGAGGCATTGCATCGGTGTGGCCAATGGAACGGATGCTATTTATATTGTACTGAAAATGCTTGGGATCGGTGAAGGGGATGAAGTGATCACCGTTGCCAACAGCTGGATTTCTTCTTCTGAAACAATTACACAGGCCGGTGCCCGCGCAGTCTTTGTAGATACAGAACCTGATTTTTACAGCATTGATACCACAAAAATTGAAGAGAAAATTACACCCAAAACCAGGGCCATCATTCCTGTTCATTTGTATGGACAGCCTGCTGAAGTGGACAAAATAAAAGCCATTTGTGAAAAGCATAAACTGGTGATGATTGAAGATTGTTCCCAGTCTCACTTTGCGCAAATTAACGGACAAACTGTCGGCTCTTTCGGGTTGGCGTCAACGTTCAGTTTTTACCCCGGAAAAAATCTTGGCGCGTATGGCGATGCAGGCGCAGTGATCACCAATGATGATGAACTGGCCCGTAAGGTGCGCATGTATTCCAACCATGGAGCACTAGTGAAACACCAGCATGAAATGGAAGGCATCAACAGCCGGCTGGACGGCATGCATGCAGCTATTCTCAGTGCAAAACTGCCCTATATCAAAAAGTGGAATGAGATGCGTTTCAAGAATGCACTTTACATGAATGATAGTTTGGCCGGCATAAAGGGAATCGAAACTCCTAAAATCAGAAAAAATTCTTCGCATATATTCCATCTCTATGTTGTAAAAGCAGATCAGCGGAATGAATTGCAGAAATACCTGAAGGAAAATGGAATTGAAACTGCCGTCCATTACCCAACACCGTTGCCATTGCTGCCCGCTTATAAATACCTTGGACTCACTGCATCCGATTTCCCTGTGACGTCTCTCAACCAGGAAAAGATTTTATCACTGCCGATGTATCCTGAATTGAGTAAGGAACAAATGGATTATATTGTCCATTGCGTCAAAAAATTTTATTTATAGGAGATGACATGACGAAGAAAAAAGTGCTGATACTGGGTAAGTTGCCTCCACCATATATGGGCCCGGCAATAGCTACCGAGATCCTGCTCCGGTCTTCGCTTCGGAATGTTTTCGAAATCATCCACCTCAATACAAAAGTAAATGAGTCGTTAGATAATATTGGTAAATTCAGCTTCGGAAAAATTTTCAGGAGTTATGCAATCTACTGGAGAATGATAAAAATAATGAAATCACAAAAGCCGGATTTAGTCCTGGTGCCTTTCAGTCAGGATACCGTTCCATTTATTAAAGATTCTTTTTTTATCATCATTGCGAAATTATTTCATGGCAAAGTCCTGCTCCATTTACGTGGAAGCAACCTTGAAAACTGGCTGAATAAATCTACTGCGCTAACCAGGTGGTTCGTTGGGAAAATGTTCAGCCGTACAGATGGTGTGATCGTTCTCGGCAATAATCTACGCTACTTATTCAAAAAATATTTTTCGCCTGAAAAAATTTTTGTAGTTCCTAATGGAAGCAATTACAGAATTCCTGTTGTAAATAAATTTCCTGGAAAAAGCATACATATCCTTTATCTCGCCAACTTGCAGGCTTCAAAGGGAATTGAAGACGTTCTGCTTGCCATGAAAGAGCTAAAACAACGGGATGTAGATGGATTCGAACTCAAGGTAATCGGTTTGTGGCGGAATAATGAATTCAAAAAGAAGTGCATGGATATGATTGAAGCGGACCAATTACCGGTTACGGTCTTTCCTCCCAAAAGCGGGGACGAAAAAATGTCTGCTTTGAGTGAAGCGGATATTTTTGTGTTTACGCCACGCGAACCTGAAGGTCATCCCTGGGTCATCGTTGAAGCACTGGCCAGCGGGTTACCCGTCATTTCCACCGACCAGGGTGCGATTGTGGAATCTGTATTAGAAGGAAAAAATGGATTTATCGTAAATAATAATTCACCTGTACAAATTGCAGAAAAATTACTTTTACTGGTCAAAGATGAGGCCTTGAGAAAACAAATGAGCATGGAAAGCCGCAGGCATTACACAGCAAATTTCACAGAAGAAAAAATGGTCGAACGGCTCACAAATACTTTTAATGAAGTGATCGGATAATAATGGAACAGCTTACACAAAACCTGAAGAGCGGCGAGATGAAAATTCTCGAAGTACCCTTTCCCGCAATGAATGAGGGAATGGTATTGGTCCGGAATCATTTTTCACTGATCAGTGCCGGTACTGAAGGAAGGACAGTGAAAGATGCCCGCCTTGGTATGATTGGTAAAGCGCGTGCGCGGAAGAACGAAGTGAAAAAAGTGATTGACGCAGCACGCACGTATGGAATTAAAGACACTTACCGGATGGTGATGAACAAGCTGGATGCTCCGTCAGTATTGGGGTATAGCTGCTCAGGGGAAGTCATCGCCGTGTCTGCCGGTGTTTCAGAATTTAAAGTTGGCGACCGCGTAGCTTGTGCAGGTGTATCCGCAAATCATGCAGAGGTAATAGCTGTGCCCAAAAACCTGTGTGTGAAATTGCCTGATGCGGTTTCATTTGAACAGGCATCTTTTACGACACTTGGTGCCATCGCTATGCAAGGCGTGCGGCAGGCAGATTTAAGGATCGGTGAAAATTGCGTGGTGATTGGTCTTGGCTTATTGGGCCAGTTAACAATGCAGATCTTAAATGCAGGAGGTATCAAAGCAATCGGAACAGACATCGATGGAAAGCAGGTATCGATTGCATTGCAGAACGGTCTTAAAGACTGCTATGAACGTTCCAGGGATGACATCGAACACATTATTTCCAATCTCACGAATGGCCATGGTTGTGATGCAGTCATCATTACTGCAGCTACTTCGTCAACAGATCCTGTTGAACTCGCAGGTGCAATTGCAAGACGCAAATCAAAAGTTGTCGTAGTGGGTTCAGTTCCTACAGGATTCAGCCGCAAGAATTATTATGTGAAAGAACTTGATTTGAGAATGTCCTGCTCCTATGGTCCGGGACGCTACGATTCAGAATACGAAGATGGCGGAATTGATTATCCTTATGAATATGTCCGCTGGACGGAAAACAGAAATATGCAATCCTTTGCGGAGTTATTAGGAGACGGAAAAGTGAATGTAGACGTTCTCACCTCTCATGTTTTTGATTTTGCCAAGGCGCCTGAAGCATACCAGATGATCCTCGATCGAAGTGAAGCATTTACCGGGATTCTTTTAAAGTACGACAATAAAAAAGAGTTGAAGAAAAGGATCGTTGTTTCGGATAAAAAGGTAAACCCTTCTTCCGGGAACATCGGGCTTATAGGTGCGGGATCATTCGGACAAAATTTTTTAATTCCTGCGTTGAAGGATCATGCAAAATTTATTGGCGTGGCAACTTCGCGGTCCAACAATGCCAGGAACATTGCCGATAAATATGGTTTCAATTATTGCACTGGCAATGCCGCAGAAATTATTACTGACGCCTCCATCTCAACGGTTTTTATTGCGACCAGGCATCAGAGCCATGCTGAATATGTAATGGCAGCCATGGCAGCCGGGAAAAATGTATTCGTGGAAAAGCCATTGTGTATGAATGAAGATGAGTTGGAGGAAATAAAAAACCGCTATGCTGATTCAAACGTGAACGTAATGGTTGGATTCAACAGGAGGTTTGCTCCGCTTATTCAGCAAATGAAAAAAATGCTGAGTGATGAGTTACCCAAAGCCATCAATTACAGGATTAATGCGGGTATCGTTCCACCCGAACATTGGGTACATGATAAACAAATCGGTGGCGGACGTATCATTGGGGAAGCCTGCCACTTTATCGACCTCTGTATGTACCTCGCAGGAGCTGCCATTACTTCTGTTTCTGCGAATGCAATGAACGATCCACATGCCTTGAATGATACAGTGGTCATCAGCCTCCGGTTTGCCAATGGAAGCGTTGCAAACATTTCCTATTTCAGCAATGGAAATAAAAATTTGCCAAAGGAATACCTGGAAGTCTTTTCCGGTGGTGTGGTGAGTGTGATGGAAGATTTTAAGTCACTGAAAAATTATGGTAAAACGAAAAGCGAAACCAGTGGCACACAGGATAAAGGCCACAAGCAGGAAGTTGCGGCTTTCATGGATGCAATCAAAAACGGCAAGCCTGCACCGATCCCGTTTAATGATTTATACCTGTCTACACTTGCAACTTTCAAAGTACTCGAATCTATTGCAAGATGTGGTGAAGTGATCCATCTATAAGCATTCGCTTATTCGCACCACATTCGTAATTCGTAAATTCGAAGTCATTCGCTTTTCGTACCACATTCGTAATTCGTAAATTCGCAGATTCGAAGTCATTCGCTATTCG
>JBDTTM010000242.1:0-6527 GCA_039930605.1 Bacteroidota bacterium | reverse complement strand
CACCATCACCAAAATTCCAGTTCCAGCCGGTAACTGATCCTTCAGCTACTGTTGAGGCGTCATTAAACTCGGCCGGGATCTGTTCACATACAGAGACAACCAAAATTCCTGCAACAGGATTTGGATTCACATTCGCAGTAACATCCATGGTGTCAAGGCATCCTTGCGAAGATGTTACGATCATTCTTACTGGATAGTGGCCAAAAGCAGCGTATCCGTGCACAGGGGTTGCGTCTGTTGAAATATTTGCATCACCTAAATCCCACGCATAGCTGAGCAAACTGCCGTCACTTATTGAACTTGTATTCGTAAAGTTGACAGGATTGCCATCGCATACATCAGGTGCTGTAACCATTGCATTTGGTTTTTCAAATACAGTTACAGGAATGGTCAGCTGATCGACACAACCTGCATCAGTCGTTACAGTGAGCACTACATCAAAATTCCCAAAACCTGAATAGAAATTACCCGGGCTTGCAACTACGGAAGAACTTCCATCTCCAAAATTCCAATTCCATCCATCGATAGAACCGGCTGATACATTTGACTGATCAGTGAATGAAATCGTATTGAACTGACATATATTTCCTGAGTTGGAAAATGCTGCAACTGGTATCGGATTCACAGCAACAGTAACCTGAGTCGTTGCCTGGCAACCGGCAAGTGTTGTAACAACAACAGTATAAGTTGTGGTTGCAGAAGGCGTAAGCGTGATTGAAGAACCGGAAAGATTTCCAGGAGTCCAGTCATATGTATCACCACCGGTACAAGTAAGCGTAGCATTCTCGCCATCACAAATGGACTGGCCACTTCCTGCATTTGGAATTGGAAGTGGGTTTACAATGACAGAAGCAAAATCCTGGGCAGAACATCCGTTGGCATCTGTTACTACAACAGTATATGGTGTCGTAGTATTCGGGTTAATAATAATTGTAGCTGTATTCATGTTGCCGGGAGTCCACAGATATTGGGTACCTCCACTGGCAGTGAGGGTTGCATTTTCTCCATCACAGATTTCATCATCAATGCCCGCATCAGCCGGAGGCAATGCCCAGATGTTGATGTTTTGTATTGTAGTATCTATACATCCTGCATCAGTAGTCACTATCAACTGCACTGCAAAAGGGCCGGAAGTATTGTAAAGAGAGGAAGGATTTTGTGTGTTGTCAGTTCCTGCATTTCCGAAATTCCAACTCCAGCCGGTAATTGTACCAGTGCTGACATTAGAGTTGTCGGTAAATGAAACTGAATTTCCCTGGCATACAGGAGCAGTGTTTGCAAACGTTGCCAGCGGCAATGGGTTTACAGTAACAATTACAGTATCATAATCCACGCAACCCTGTGTGTTGGTCACTTCGAGATAATAAGTTGTGGTGGCAGCAGGGGCTACATTGATACTTGCTGTATTGAAGTTTCCCGGTGTCCATACATAAGTATCACCTCCACCTCCGTTTAAAGCTGTGCTGCTTCCACGGCAAACGGCCACGTCAGCACCTGCAGCAGCTTCAGGAAGGGGATGTACTGTTACACTTGCTGTGGCATCGTCAATACAACCATTCATATCGGTTACAGTAACTGTATATGACTGAGTAGAAGAAGGAGTCACATTTATTGCTGCTGTATTTAAAGCACCAGGGTTCCATAAATAAGTTCCGCCTGCTCCTGCTCCACTTGCTGTGAGTGTCGTATTTCCTCCAACACAGATTTCCTGGTTGATTCCTGCACTTGCAACAGGGTTGGCGTTCACTGTAATCACCTGTGTTACGCTGTCTGTACAGCCTGCATCAGATGTGATATGTAATACAACAGTTGTATTTCCTGCCGTATTATATGTGGAAGAAGGATTTTGTGATGTTGAATTTCCTGTGCTTCCACCGGTATTCCAATTCCATTGACTGATCGTTCCTGCAGAAACATTACTCTGATCAGTAAAGGTGATGATCCCACCCTGGCAAACCGGTCCGGAATTTATAAATGATGCTACCGGAATTGGATTCACTGTTACAATTACAGAAGCTGTATCAGGACAACCACCGCCATTGGTAACCTGCACCTGATAAGTTGTGGTTACTGAAGGCGTTACAGTGAGCGCTGCTGTGTTAATGCCGGTACCAATCCAAAGATAATTAGCACCTCCACTTGCAGTAAGTGTTGCGGAAGAACCGTTACATATTGCCTGGTTTGCACCTGCATTAGCGATCGGAGCTGTATTGACAGTTACAACTACTGAATCTGTAGATGTGCAACCGGGACCGGTAGTAGCAGTTACGATATATGTCTGCGTTGAATTGGGCGTTACGTTTATTGTTGCTGTTGTTGCACCGTTACTCCATGTATATTGTCCGCCCCCACCTGCTCCCGAAGCTGTAAGCGTTGTGCTTGCTCCCTGGCAGATTGCAACAGGCAAACCAGCATCAGCAATCGGAACTGTATTCACATTAACAGTAGTACTGGATGTATCCTGGCATCCATTTGCTGAAATTACTGTAACTGTATATTGCGTTGTCCCCGCGGGACTTACTGTAATGCTTGCTGCAGTAGATCCGTTACTCCACAGATAAGTACCACCTGCCCCGGCACCGGTAGCAGTAAGTGTAGCAGAAGATCCGTTGCAGACACTTGCAGGCAACCCTGCATCAGCAACCGGCATGGCATATACATTCACAGAGATGGTAGTATCATCAATGCAACCGTGATTATCAGTTATAGAAAGTTGAACGTTATAAGTTCCGCTTGTTGTATATGTATAAGATGGGTTTTGAAGCGTGGAAGTGCTGCCGCCACCGTTGTTAAAATTCCAGTTCCAGTTTGAAATATTTCCTGATGTATTTCCACTATTCACTGTAGTTGCAATTCCCTGGCAGACACTCGTCGCTGTGAAACTTGCAACAGGCAATGGATCTATCACGACCTGGAAAGTATATTGTCCGTCACAACCTGGTCCGGCATTGGCAGATAAAGTAACGGTATAGTTGCCGGGACCTGAAAACGTATGGGAAGGATTTTGCAAGGCTGAAGCATTACCTGCACCACTTGCAGGATCACCGAAATCCCATACCCATGAAAGTACAGAACCTCCACCAACTACAATAGTACCATCTGTGAAATTAAAGTTGCGGCTGCAAATGCCGTTCATTGCTGTTACAAAAGATACATTCGGTGCGCCTGCACCTGCATTCACGACTACCATGTCTGTATCTGAACAGAATAAATTCGGGGCGACTTGCGAAGTAACCACTACCTGGTAATTACCGGCTCCGACTCCCAAAAGATCCTGCGCAACAGTCCCACTCGGCAGCCATGTGTACGTGTAAGGCCCGCCCTGTGCGCCCAATCCGACTGCATGCAAATCGGTAACAGCACCGCAGGAGACTGTCTGGTCAATTCCGGCATTGGCGACTACACCACGCACATTTATTGTGTATCCGTAAATATTACTTTTAAATGTGGGACAGGCATTGTCGAATACTGTGGCAGTAAAAACGTGTGGGTTCGACAGTGTATCTGCATCGGTTGGTGTCCAGCAGAAATGCGCAGTATCTCTGTGTGTGCTGGTCGTTGTAAAAGTGCCGCCCGGTATTCCTCCATTCCATGTGATCGTGGTATTGTCAGCAGCATCAATATCTGCAGACCTGATCGTAAAACAGAAAGGTGCGTTCGCACAAGCTGTATAAATGAAACTGATCTGGCCGTTGATTCCGCTAAGCGTCGGTGGGTTGTCTGTACAGGCTTCCACAATAATCTGGATATCTCTTTCAACACTTCCGATTAATACACCATTGCGGTATTCATCTGCACGGATGGCAAGCACTGTTATCTGTGAACCGTTGTTTGCTGTAATCCTGATATCTCCTGTCGAACTATTAAAAATTGTAGAATCCGGAAAAGTATATGATAACGGTTGTGTTGCTGATAATCCTGCTATGTATTGAACATCACTGACCGCATCCGAATGTGGTGTATACATGGTGAATGCAAGTGAATCTCCATCAAGGTCATAGGCACCGTGATTGAAATACTGTGTTGTTCCTGCACAAATAAAAGCAACAGGTATGTTTGAAAAAGTTGGAGAATTATTACACTGAACGACGGCATTGTTCAGCGTAGCCTGAACATACAGGCAATAGGTAGATGCATTGGGCGTAAGCGTATTGATCGCGGGATTCCGGTTGCATATCACTGGATTTAATCCGAATGTCCAGAAGTTACAGACGTAAGGCAAAGTAACATCTCCATGGTAATAATTGGCCTGGATTCCCATATACGGACTGGCAGCATTTACACATCTTGTAACTGCGGTCGAACAAGTATGAAGCACTTCATTGGTAGAATCCAGACTCACCGAAATAGTCACGTTTCCTCCGCATGGAGAAGTTCCTGTAATGGAATAAGTTGCGTTTACAGCAATCCCGGAACAATCCCGGTACAGTGTAAAAAAGAAACGGTAATTATTTCCACCCATGCAGACGTAAGTTAAATCCGCTCCTACAGCATGGCTTGCCTTAACCTCACGGGGATTAGAAATGAGAAAAAAGATTATGCAGGCTATAAATTGAAAGTAATTGAATAATTTCTTATTCATAGGATCGTTGTTATGTTAAAGGTTTAAAAAGAAATAAAATTTGAAAACGAACGTTGTAAAAATATAAATTATTTCGAAGAATCAGCCATCGGAGGCACTTCCAAATATAACTTTTTTTTACCAAAAAACCACATTTTTGGGCTGGAAATCAAAATTATGTTGATGAACCCTTTATTTCAACAGGTGAATAAAAGTAAAAGTAGACCAAAGTAACTACAGCCCCGCCAACTGAAACCAGGAACAGGGTTTCAGGCGAAGTTACAGACCATAAAAAACCAGCAAGCAGGTTGGAGAATAAAATGACGATACTCAATGTTCCGGAATAAAATCCCAAGGCCGTTGCTTTCTCATTTGGTTCACAGTTTTTGGTGATCCATGCCTTTGATATGCCATCGGTGGAGGCAGCAAAAAATGCATAGACAAAAAATGCGAGGAAGAAAATAAATGATGAAGATGAGTATGGAAAAATAAAATAAGCCAACCCGAAAAATACAATGCCAATAATATAGGCGAATTTCATTCCGACTTTGTCTCCGAGATGTCCGAATGGCAATGCCAGTGAAGCGAATGCGATGTTGTAGAAAATGTAAGCACTCAATATGACAGTATCACTGAGTCCGCAATGTTTCCCGATCAGGAAAATAAAGGCATCAGAAGAATTGAAAATCGCAAAGACTAAAAATCCTGTAACCAGTTTTTTATATGCGGGTGATGCATTTTTCCAATAGCCGAAAAAAGAAAAGACTCCGCGTATTTTTTTAATGGTGGTTACTTCTCTTTGCTTTTCCCTCACAATAAAAGTTATCGCGACCGCAACGATGGCAGGGAAGAATGCGATCAGGAACAAACTTTTATAATCACCAGGGGAGTGAAATAAATAGAAGGCAGCAACGGCAGTACCGATGGTTGCCCCGATCGTATCCATGGCCTTATTCAGTCCGAAAATTTTTCCGCGATGGCGTGGTTCAGATTCATCAGCCAATAGTGCATCCCTGGAAGCTGTGCGAACACCTTTGCCAAGCCTGTCCATTGTGCGCGAGAGAAAAACCCACCATGTAAAAGTAAAAATGGCCATCATGGATTTCGAAACAGCGCTCAATGCATATCCCCATCTTACGAATGGTGTGCGGTGCTGAAAACTGTCGGAAAGTTTTCCAAAATACGCTTTGCTGAAACCGGCCACAGCTTCTGCCATGCCTTCCAGGATACCAATCCAGATAGCTGTGAAGCCAATGCTGCTCAGGTAAACAGGCAGAATAGGAACCAGCATTTCACTGCTGATGTCGTTGAACAGACTAACCAGCGAAAGCAGGATGACCGTGCGGGAAAAAATTTTCTGTTGTTTCAAAAATTTATTTCAGAATTTCTTTTAACTGTTTACCTGTGGTGCTGCTCGGGTTTTCAATATTTAAGAGTGCCGCTACCGTTGGCGCGATATCTTCAATCGCAACGGAAGCGTTTGATGAACCATGCCTGATATTGGTTCCGAAAAACAATAACGGAACATGCGTGTCGTAACTATATGCTGATCCATGTGTGGTGCCGGTTTTGGTGTACCAGTCAATCCAACCGGGTTTCAATTCAATGAGCACGTCTGCCGAGCGTTTGTCATTGTATCCGTTTTGAATGAATGAAAAGATACCGTCACGATTGGTTTCGCGCTGCAACTCATCACAAGTGGCAACTTCGGCAACACCTTCATATTGCTTTAAAAATTGCGCGCACTTTTCACGCATTGCTTTTGCGTCAATTTTCTTTTCATCAAGCAGCTTCCTGTTGAGATAAACCTGGTGTGCATTTGTGTAACTGATATATTTAGCAGGACCATATTCCTGTTGGAGGTAAGCATCCATGGCTCTGAACATCGTATCAGAATCAAAATCTCCACCCGGCAAATTGTGATCATGGTTGTATATCGGGTTGGCAACCGCTCCATGATCAGCAG
>JBDTTM010000241.1:0-6540 GCA_039930605.1 Bacteroidota bacterium | reverse complement strand
ATAAAATCAAATCGCTTCCTGCATCGCACAATCTTGTCTACTCAAATGGAAAGCTCACTGTTTCCAAATACTGGGACATTGAAACAACAAAAAAAATAAATGGTTCAGATGAGGAGAAGCGGGAAATGTTTAAAGCATTGTTTGATCAAAGTATTCGCCAACATATGCGCAGTGATGTGGAGATTGGAGGCTGCCTCAGCGGAGGTTTAGACAGTTCCGCCATTGCCTCTGCCATCGCTACTGATTTTCCGAAACTGGATTTTAAAACATTCACTGTTTATTATGAAGGTAAAAATGAAGTGGATGAAAGACCGTTTGCGAATGAAGTACTTTCAAAATATCCATCACTCAGGCCATTCTATTTTACGCCAACTGAAGAAGAAATAGCAGATCATTTTGCTTCCGCCATTTTTTATGCTGATGTTCCAATTGCCGGATCCTCCCCGATATCTCAATATTTTGTAATGAAGCTGGCGGCAGAAAAAAAAGTAAAGGTTGTTGTTGACGGACAAGGAGCCGATGAAATATTGGGCGGATATATGCATTCGTTCTACCGCCTCATTGGAGGGTTGATAAAGCAGTTCAGATTACCTGCAGCCATTGCGCAAAGTTCTGCTCATAGTACTATGCAGGGAATGCCTTTGAAAAAATCAGCAGATGTTTTTCTCAAGAGTATTCTTTCCGGGTTTATGAATGAGCAAAGTTTGTATAGTACAGAATACCGTAATTATTTTCCATTTGTTTCATCTGATTCTAAGATAAACTTCCGGTTAAATTCAACTGGTGGTTCACGGTTAAATCAGTTTCTATACCATCTTACTTATAATACGTCCCTTCCGTCATTGCTCCAATATGAGGACAGGAACTCGATGGCTTTTTCTATCGAATCACGTGTTCCTTTTTTAGATCATCGTTTGGTCGAATTTATTTTTTCATTAGGTGATGAAGACAAAATCCACAATGGTGTAACCAAAAAAATTCTTCGGGATTCGATGCAACATATTCTTCCTGAAAAAATTACCAGGCGTAAAGACAAAAAAGGGTTTGTTACGCCGGGTGAGATTAAATGGCTTCGTGGACCATTGAGATTTTTAATTGAAGATAGTTTTTCCCGCATTGATTTTTTAAATAAGGGAAAAGTGAATTCCCTGCTGAGTGATTTTAAAAAGGGGGATAACAAAAATGCCAACCTGATCTGGCGGATTGCAGTACTGAATTATTGGCTGAAAAGAGCATAGGCTGCGGGTTTTGCTTACTTTCATTTTTTTTATAGCTTAGCTGTAAATTCCTGGTAATGGATTGTTTCAGCAAGAAGCTGTTTTCTATAATTTTTCTTTTGATTAGTTTGAATTCAAATGCCCAGTTGATGAAATTCATCACCAGGGAAACGTCTGGGCAAATACATTTAATTGATTTTACAACTCCCATTCCAACTGTTAGCATTCCAATGGCTGGGTATGGAACAACTGCCAGTATTGATTATGAAGACGTCAATGTGATGACAGACATCAACAACAACGTATTGTTTACTTCCGTTGTTTATGGCAATGATTTAATTGAGGTTCGTGATGCCAATTATGCAATCATGCCAAATGGGTCTGGATTGCTCGGAAATAACAGTAGCCAGGAATCTGGTTTGGTGCGAATACCCTGTTCTGCAAATAAATATTACTTTATTCATTCAACGATTGCTCCGTCTACAATTTATTATTCAATAGTTGACATGTCATTAAACGGCGGACTCGGAGACGTAATTCAAAAAAATACACTTCTTAGAACTAATATAGGAGAAGGAAAAACAATTTCTCACCAATTGCCCACGGGATGTCGATGGCTGATAGTACCGGGTTTTGTAAACAATTCATCATATGAATTGGTCAGGTTCCTGATTTCTGATGCTGGTATTGGTTCACCTGTTGTAATCGCTTCCATCAATTTAACTCCTACATTAAACGGTTTGCCGTTCGAAGTAGAGTTAAGTCCCGATAATTCCAGAATTTCGATGTCAACGCACCGCGATAATGCGGCAGACCCTGATATCATTCTATGGAATTTTGATCTCCTTAGCGGAACTGTTTCCAACCGAATGGACTATAGTGTTTCTACGGATCAGATACATGGAACAGAGTGGTCGCCGGATAACACAAAGGTTTATTTTGTAGGAAATACGCCAAATGATAATTCTGATTTTGGCAGAATAAATTTAACCACCGGCACAATTGATATCATCGATCCAATGATGGGTCGGTATATCGGAGTCATTGAAAAGGCAGGAAATGGAAAAATTTATGTCTGTCCTAATTACAACCATGATTACCTGGCAGAAGTTGCAAATCCAAACGACAATAATATTGCGAACATTGGTTATAACCACAATGCCGTTTTTATTTCAGCAAACGGATTGCGCTCTAACCTTCCAAGTGCAATTGAAGGTGAACCGCCGGGTACAACTATAACTCCACAGTTTATTTGGTTCGATGCATCCGCAACTGGTAACTGCAATGAATTTGCGTTTCGTGATTCCTCGTGCCTTGGAACCTGGTGGGAATGGAACTTTGGTGATGGTTCATTTTCCAATAATGAATTCCCAATCCACCAATATTCAACTTCCGATACGTTTGATATTACGCTTCGGATGGTTGCTTGCGGAGATACACTCGTGCTTACAAAGCCGGATTATGTCATTTCCTTTTTAAGCAATGCACAGGCATCTTTTCAGTCGGCTATGCAATTTTGCAATGGTGATTCTGTCTCATTTGTAAATTCCTCCTTAAATGCAGGAAATTTCTTGTGGAATTTTGGAGATGGAATTACGGACACAGCTTTCAACACTTCACATATTTATGCTGATTCCGGGAATTATGTAGTGACTTTAATAGCATATAGCCCGGTTGGTTGTCCTGATACCGTAAGTCACATGGTCACAATCATGCCAATCCCGGTCAGTAACTTTACAGCAACTATTGATACCTGTAACATGACAGCTACTTTTCAAAATAATTCTCAGCTGGCAACTGCCTATGCGTGGGATTTCGGAGACCAAAGTTCGGACAATCAGGAAAACCCGGTTCATCAATATTTGAACGGGGGGAACTACACTGTCGTATTGGTCGCATCAAATTCAATCGGCTGTAATGACTCATCAATATTCAATTTTAATTTAGCGCCATTGCCTGTTGCAGTTTTTTCTTCAGTGATAAACAATTGTGATTCTGTTGCTCACTTTACAGGCAATTCCATAAATACAAATACACAAATATGGAACTTCGGTGACGGGAATTCAGATACAGCTGCAAATCCTGTATACATTTTTCATGCGTCAGGAAATTTTATGATTACACTTATTGCTTACAATTCAAATGGATGTTCTGACACATTGGTTCAACCAATAACTGTTTTTCAAAATCCGGGAAGTAATTTTAGTGTGTCGATTGATACATGCAGTTATAATGTCAGTTTTATAAATAGTTCTCAATTGGCAGATGGTTATACCTGGGATTTTGGTGACCAGCAATTCAGTAACCAGGCAAACCCCGTTCATCATTATTCTGCTGATGGAAACTTCCAGGCAACGCTTATCAGTGCCAATGCAGGCGTTTGTTATGATACCATGCAGTACAACTTTATATTGCCAGCTCTGCCGGTGGCAAATTTCACTTTTCAGATTCCTGATTGTGATTCACTTGTTTATTTTACCAATCAGTCTATGAATGCTGGTAATGTTTCGTGGAATATCAGCGATGGAAGCAGCTATGCAATTGATAATCCCGTTCATCAGTTTCCAGGATTCGGCCAGTATGATGTGACTTTAATTGCATCGTCACCTAATACAAGTTGTACGAGCCAGGTGATTCAAACTTTAAACATTTATCCTGATCCAATTGCAATTTTTAATGCGGCTCTTGACACTTGTACGATGCAGGTTTCAATTACGAATACATCAACCTATGCAACGAATTACCAATGGTTGTATTCAGATGGAAGTACAGATACTGCTTTCCAATCGGCACATGTATTCGAAACTTCTGGCTTGTCATCTGTTCAATTAATTGCGACGAATAGCAGCGGATGCACGGATTCTTTATCTATATTATTGAATATTCCGCCATTGCCCCGATCCGATTTTTTATGGACAAATATTCAATGCGATTCTACCGTGAGTTTTATTCAACATTCAATTAACACATCTAATTATTTTTGGTCGCTTGGTGACGGAGAAAACTCCTCTGATCCTAATCCTGTTCATATTTATCATGAAGCAGGAAACATACCTGTTCAATTGATTTCCGAATCACAATATGGATGCCTCGATACTATTTTAAAAGACCTGAATATTGTGATAGAGACTCCTGCTGACTTCCAGGTATATATCGATTCATGCGAAGGCAAGGCAATATTCTTAAACCAATCGCCATTGGCTGTTACATACGATTGGAATTTTGATGATGTTGCGGCAAGCACAGCTGACAATCCTTCGTTTAGTTTCCCTTCGAACAATTCTTACATGATAACTCTAACCGTAAATAAGGGAACCTTATGCGCTGAGAGTATGCAGGTGCAAATTGAGTATTATGTAAGTGAAGGGGAACACGTTTACCTTCCCAACTGTTTCACTCCGAATGATGATGGATTGAACGATATATTTCTTGTCGAAAATCGTGTTCCGTGTGATAACTATTCGATTGACATTTTTAACCGCTGGGGAGAAATGATCTTTCATTCAGACGATGCACTCTCAGAATTTTGGAATGGAAAATATAAAAACAAAATGTCTGAGGATGGCGTTTATGTGTACATTCTAAAAGGATCACACTCGCGCATTACAGGTCACATTGCCTTGATAAGGTGATTTGAAAGCCCTGTTCTAAAAGCAAGATTCCTCATTAAGTCTATTCTCCCTGAATGCTTTCTTATCAACAAAATTCTTTTGATAAGAGTCTCAAAGATCACTTTTACCTCACTTTAATTTGAGTTACTTTGACGAAAATACAGACAGAGAGATCTGAGATGAGGGCATTGAGACGCAGCCGAAGTCACTTGTTGAATTTGGCCGTTTATCTCACATCTCACATTTAATATCTCATGTCTATTCCTATGCAAGACATCACCCGTATTTTCGATATTCTCGACAAGCAGAAAAATTCCTTGCCGCTGGAAAATGCGCTTTGTGGAAAAATAAACGGGGAATGGAAACAGACTTCAACATTTGACTTCTGGAGGTTGGCATCCCGGGCGAGTTTTGCCCTGTGGACAATGGGTTTGACAAAAAACGATAAGGTAGCTATCATTTCGAATAACAGGCCCGAGTGGAATATTCTCGATATGGGAATGTTGCAGGCGGGGATTGTAAATGTTCCGTTGTATACTACGCTAAGCGCCCAGGAGACACAGTTTATTTTAAATGATAGTGGTGCAAAACTGATATTTGTTTCCGACAATACATTGTACCAAAAAGTCCTGTCGATTAAATCCCAGCTTCCGGAAATAAAGGACATCATCACATTTGAAAAAATTGATGGGGTTACCTATTGGGGCGATTTTATTTTGAAAGGTGAACAGAATCAGAAAGACAAGGAGCTTGAAGATACAAAGAAGTCAATTCTACCCGGCGATGTTGCAACGTTGATCTATACTTCCGGAACAACAGGTAACCCCAAAGGCGTAATGCTAACCCATGATAACCTGGTGAGTAATGTTTGGGGAACGCGCACGCTGATGCCCGCAGGGTACAAAGCGAAGGCGCTGAGCTTTCTTCCACTGTGCCATGTATATGAGCGCATGTTAACCTATGTGTACATGTATTGCGGTCTTTCAATTTGGTATGCTCAGAGCATGGAAACCATTGTGGAGAATATGAAGGAAGTGAAACCGGATGTATTTTCTGCTGTACCACGGTTGCTCGAAAAAGTCTATGACAGGATCGTTGCAAAGGGAAAGGAACTGACTGGAATCAAACGAGGACTATTTTTCTGGGCATTAAATCTCGGATTGAAATATGAACTGAATGGTGCCAATGGATTGTATTATGAAATGCAGTTATGGCTTGCGAACAAACTCATATTTAACAAATGGCGTGAAGCTCTTGGTGGAAATGTGAAGGCAATTGTGAGTGGAGGAGCTGCGCTTCAACCACGTCTTGCTCGTGTATTTTGGGCCGCGAAAATTGTTGTGTTGGAAGGATATGGACTCACTGAGACTTCACCTGTAATTGCAGTTAACAATACCAACAGGAAAAATGCAGTTCGCATCGGTACCGTAGGTCCCGTAATTGAAGGTGTGGATGTGAAGATCGCTGAAGATGGAGAAATCCTTTGCAAAGGACCGAATGTGATGAAGGGATATTACAACCGGCCTGATCTTACTGCTGAAGTCATCGACAAAGAAGGTTATTTCCACACCGGTGATATTGGTGTGCTTGAAAATGGCCGCTTCCTGAAAATTACTGATAGGAAAAAGGAAATTTTTAAAACTTCCGGCGGCAAATACATCGCTCCGCAGGCACTTGAAAATAAATTCAAGGAATCGCAATTCATTGAACAG
>JBDTTM010000240.1:0-6595 GCA_039930605.1 Bacteroidota bacterium | reverse complement strand
TACCTGGCCAATATATTTTCTGAAGTAAAAGGAATTACCATTCAACAATTTATCATCAACCATAAAATTGAAAAGGTAAAAGAACTGCTCTTGTATGATGAACTAAATCTTACAGAGATCGCCTTTAAAATGCACTACAGCAGCGTTGCGCATCTATCAAATCAGTTTAAAAAAGTGACAGGGCTTTCGCCTTCCCATTTTCAACAGTTGAAAGATAAACGAAGAAGCCCCATTGAGGAAATCGGAAACGCCCCTTCAACAAATTAAAATCAATGTCAAAAAAAGAGATGCAACAAAAAGCGGATTTCGACTTGCTTGTGGAATATGAAAAAAGGGCGAATGAATTAATCATTGCAAATGAAGAGCTTGCTTTCCAGGATAAAGAAAAAGGAAAGCGTGCTGATGAATTGATTATTGCAAACAAAGAGCTTGTTTTTCAAAATAAAGAGAAGGAGAAACGCGCTGATGAATTGATTATTGCCAACAAGGAACTTGTCTTTCAAAACAAAGAGAAAGAGAAGCGCGCTGACGAGCTAATCATTGCCAATAAAGAACTTGTTTTTCAAACAGGAGAGAAAGAAAAACGTGCCGATGAATTAATCGTTGCCAACAAAGAACTTTTATTTCAGAATAAAGAAAAAGAAAAACGCGCTGCAGAATTAATCGTTGCCAACAAGGAACTTTTATTTCAGAACGAAGAAAAAGAAAAACGTGCCGATGAATTAATCATCGCTAACAAAGAGCTTTTATTTCAGAATGAAGAAAAAGAAAAACGTGCAGCAGAATTAATCATTGCCAACAAAGAATTAATTTTTCAAAATGATGAGAAGGAAAAACGTGCGGCTGAATTGGTGATTGCCAACAAAGAACTTGATTTTCAAAATCAGGAGAAGGAAAAAAGATCAAATGAGTTATTGATTGCCGACATCGAACTTGAATTTCAAAATAAAGAAAAAGAAAAAAAGGAAATCGCGAATAAGGAATTGGAAGCATCGAGCTACGCTCTCAAATTAGCATCACAATATTCGCTTTCGCTTATTGAAGCAAGCCGCGACCCGTTGATTACCATCAGCCCCGAAGGAAAGATTACCGACATGAATGAGGCCTGGTCGAGGATTACTGATGTAAGTCGTGCGAAACTTACAGGCACTGATTTCTTTGATTATTTCACCGAGCCGCAAAAGGCACGTGAAGGATATAAAGAAGTATTTAAAAAAGGATTTGTGTCTGATTTTCCATTGACCATACTGGATGGTAAGATGACCGATGTATTATTTAACGGTTCGGTTTATAAAGATGAAAATGGAAGTGTGCTTGGTGCAGTGGTAGTTGCAAGAGATATTACCTCGCAAAAGCAGGCATCGCAATATGCGCGCAGTATTATTGAAGCAAGCAGAGACCCGCTGTTTGCAATAAGTGCTGAAGGGAAAATTATTGATGTAAATGAGGCAACTCTTAATGCGACAGAAAAATCAAGAGAAAAAATTATCGGAACGAACTTCATAAATTATTTTACTGAGAAGGAAAAGGCGCAAGAGGCATATCAGATAATATTCAAAAATGGTTTCATCACAGATTATTCGCTGACGATCATTGACGGCATTCTGACCGATGTTTTCTGCAACGGATCAGTTTACAAAGACGACAAAGGAAATGTGCTTGGAGCAGTAATCGTTGCAAGAGATATAACAGAGCAAAAGAGAATAGAAACAGAATCGATTGAAGCCAGGGTATTTGCAGAGATGGCCACGCTGATTGCAGAGGAGGCAAAAATAAAAGCGGAGAGCGCTACGAGGATTGCAGAAGATGCTGTAAAAGCAAAGCAGCAGTTTTTATCGAATATGAGTCACGAAATCCGTACACCGATGAATGCCATTATCGGGTTTACCAAAGTGGTTTTGAAAACTGATTTGACGCTAAAGCAAAGGGAGTACCTCGATGCCATAAAAATGAGCGGTGATGCATTGATTGTGCTCATCAACGACATCCTTGACCTTGCTAAAGTGGACGCAGGAAAAATGACGTTCGTACAGACTCCTTTTAAAATGTCGTCATCGATCTCAGCAATGTTGCATTTGTTTGAGCCAAAGATCCAGGAGAAAAATCTTGAATTGATAAAGGAATACGACAGCAAAATTCCGGAAGTATTGGTTGGCGATCCTGTCCGGTTGCACCAGATCGTTTTGAACCTGGTAAGCAATGCCGTGAAGTTTACAACGAAAGGAAAAATTATCGTAAGGGTTAAGTTACTTTCAGAAGATGAAGAAAAAGTATCCATTCAATTTGCGGTAACTGATACCGGAATAGGAATCCCTGACAGTAAAATCGAAAAAATATTTGAAAATTTTCAACAGGCGAGCAGCGGGACTTCACGCCTCTATGGAGGAACAGGATTAGGGCTTGCGATCGTAAAACAGTTGGTGGAACCGCAGGGTGGAACGATTAGCGTTACAAGTAAAGTTAATGAAGGAACCACCTTTAGTTTTGTGTTGAGTTTCAGAAAAACAGAAGCAGAAGCAGAACTGGATGCCGGGCTGGTGGTATTGGATTCAGAAATTAAAAATATCCGGGTATTGGTAGCGGAGGATATTGCCCTCAATCAATTGCTCATGAGAACATTGCTTGATGACTTCGGTTTTGAATGTGATATTGCTGCCAATGGAAAAATTGCCATTGAAAAACTCCGGCATAAATTATACGATATTGTTTTGATGGATCTTCAGATGCCGGAGATGAATGGATTTGAAGCAACTGAGCACATTCGCAGCAAAATGAATTCTCAAATTCCCATCATTGCTTTAACTGCTGATGTTACCACTGTAGATTTGGAAAAATGCAAATCCGTAGGCATGAACGATTACATCGCAAAACCCGTTGATGAGCGATTGTTGTACAGTAAAATAGTTGGTTTGGTAAAAAAATCCCTGCTTTCTATCGAAAAGGAGGTGAGAGAAAAAGATGAAACTAAAAAATCAAAGTGTATTGACCTTGGTTACCTGAATCACCGCACAAAATCAAACCCTGCGTTAATGATGGAGATGATTTCGCTTTATCTTGAACAGACCCCGCCACTTATCTCATTAATGAAAAAAAGTTTGAAGGAAAAAGACTGGGATTCTCTCTATTCAGCTGTGCATAAAATGATTCCTTCTTTTTCAATAGTTGGCATCAGTCTGGATTTTGAAATAATGGCAAAAAAAATCCAGGAATACGCCAGCTCGCAACAACAAACTACCGTCATACCTGATTTGGTTTTGCAACTTGAAAATGTTTGTACGCAGGCATGCCGGGAGTTAGAAGAAGAACTATTAACAATTAAAAATACAAAAGCGTGAAAGACAAAAACAAAATAAATCTTTTCCTGGTTGATGATGATGCCTTGTTTTTAAAATCATTGGAAATTGAATTCATTCAACATGCCGATTTTGTTATTGAAACCTATCCCACAGGAGAGCAATGCATCGCCAACCTTTCGCGCTGCCCCGATATTATTATTTTAGATTACCAGCTTGATGGTATAGATAAGAACGCAATGAATGGCATGGATACCCTGGATAAAATAAAAGCATTCAATAAAGATATTCCCGTCGTCATGTTGTCATCCCAGGATAAAATAGACGTAGCGATAAACTGCATGCACCATGGAGCGTTTGATTATGTTGTGAAAAGCGAAACTGCTTTCGTGCGCCTGCAAAAAATAATCACCACCATTTATAAATATAAAAAAATGGAAAAAGAATTGAGCTGGTATATGGAGAAGATGTAATTTTTATCTCCCAGATTATTGCTCCACTCAAAGTAAAGTGTGGCTCTTGTAACTCTTTTCTACAATTATGTAACCCGTTTTTCAGTAACCACTTCCTTTCTTGCCTGGTAATCATTCAGTTACAAATAAATTCAAATACAATGTCAGAAAATCAAAAAGACTCTCAAGCATAAACAATTGTATCTGATCAACAGCAAAATCAAGAAAGTGAGCAGCTTCCCGTTAATCCAAAGAATGAGGGAAATCCTTTGAAGAAAAATATTAATGCTGTAAAGGAACTGAAACCGGTCCTGCAACGGAGAAACGAAAAGCTCCTGCGGATAATCAAAGAGGGATGTCGTTATAATTTATTCTCAGGAAATGGAGTCCTTTCCATTCACGAAAAAGAATATAAGCAGATTCAGGTGACCAGTAAATCATATAACTTAATTAGAAAATTATATAACATTTTTATACCAGGGGCTATCGATGTTTGCGGAGTTATAATTCAATAAATCATCCTGTCAAAACAAAAACATCATGGCTTCAGAAAATCCCAACCCGGATTTAGAGGAAATAATAAAAGAAAATGTTCGCAAGCTGATAACAGAACTGAAGGCAAGTTATCCTAATCTCTACCGGAATGTAGGAGCGCCCAATGTCCGTAAAACTATAACCGGGCTGTTTCTCCTTAAAAGGGGAAGAAGAAAATTGTACTGAAGTCAATTTTTTATTTTTTAAACCCATAACCCCGGGGATATATATAAAGCCACATCCACTTAGCCAGTGATTGGGACGAAAGGAAAAAACCTGGAAGCGCTGCCGCAGGTTATCAGCTATATATCAAAATCAGTAAATAATAAGATGACGGCAAAACAAACGGAATTGTAATTTCATTCATGCGCAAAAACCTTACCCTGAAGAGCGTTCCAGATCTTCAGGGGTTTTTCTATGGTTCGACCGAAGTGTTTTTTGTCAATCGGTTCAGCGCATTCTACTACTGAATGGTTTCTCCTGACTAATTATCAGGAATATTTCACCTTGTTCATTTTGACCCTTTGATTTTTTTTAAAGTTGTTTATTTTATCCAATCAGTTGCGTCAGTATGGGGCTTAATAATAGTACATATCATTTTGAATTTCTCCTTCGCATTATAACATTGAGAAGCATTGGCAGGAATTATTATTCCATCCCCTAATTTAAGCCAGTGTTTCTTTTCATTAATAATCACCTCCGCTGAACCGTCAATAATCTGGATATAGTTATCGAAAGGAGAAACCTTTTCCGCCAATTCGGCGCCTACATCAAGTGATGAAACGGTAATACTACCCGCTGACTTTTTAATAATGGTTTTGCTTACGACTGAATGAGGTACATATTCAATAACTTCAATAATGATGTGCCCATTTAATTTGTCTACATCTTCCATTTTAATTTTTAATCATTTTTTGCGGTATCAGTTAACCATTGAAGTTGCAAAATCTCTTTCGAGTACATCATGCATTTGTGCTTTCATTACATTGTAATCGGATGCCTTTTTTAGAAAAAAATTTGCTCCCATATCAATCGCATGGAATCTTGTTTCCGTATCATCTGCCGTAGTCAGTACAACAACCGGTATGTCTTTGTAACGCTCGGTTTTTCGAATTTGCACCAGACATTCAAAGCCATTCATGACCGGCATGTTCAGGTCGAGAAAAATAATGGTTGGAAGTTGCAGGCCTTTTTCAAGTTGGTTGATCGCTTCATAGCCGTTGTGAGCAATCGAGCATGCCAGGGTAGGCTCCAGTTCTGTCAGTACTTCGGTAAAGAACATGCAATCATCGTCATCATCATCTACCAGTAGAATTTTTTTGTGAGTACACATCGCATCTAAGTTTAATTTGTTGGCTGTAATTGTTATCCAAAGATCTGGGCACCAACAGTAAAGAGCGTTACATAACTTCGAAAATAAGTTATATGATTCACACATTCTGAAAGAAGTCTTTGAAAGCAAAGCCGGTAAAAAAGAGAAGAGCCCGCTCATGACGGACCCTCCCCTTAAAAACACAAATTAATAATTCAAAACATCTCTCAATTAACTACTGTGCTTTTTTTTTTCTGCCTCCACCATTATTCATTACTTTGAATGGTGGATCCCCCAGGTATCTGATTCCATTTGCGGTTTCAGCGCGCCATTGTGCTCCACCTCCTCCATTTGCGGCATCCGTTGTAAAATCTGCTGTTGATATGGATGTTCCGCTTGCCTTCCCAACAGAGAGAAAAGAGGGAAACGTAGTTCCTGTATAGATTGAAAATGTAAAAGGACGAACGGAGATTGCCGGCAAGGTGGTTTGTGCGAAAACATTACTTATTAATATGTTTATAAGGCAGATTGAACCAAATGCGGAAGCCAAAAGCTTTCCTGGGTAAAGCCAAGACAATATTCTAATTTCATTTAGTTGTTTAATTATACACAAATATGAGCTTCAAATACTTATATTTTATTATACAATTACATTTATATGTTATATGATTTACTGTTCTTATTAGTTATCTCATACTTTATTTAAGTCAAATCCAAGGATATTCAATTAAATTGGGCATAGTTGTTCGTTTCGACAAGGCAACTCCTTTTTCATAAAAAATATGGCGAATTAAATTCGCTATCTACCAATAAATTATGTAACTTTTCTCCAGTATTTTATAACATCTTTCATGTACATAAATAGTTTAAACGCTTTACGGATTAGCCATCTGTCATAAAACTTACTTATTTGAATAACAATTACCCGGGAATTTTTTTCAAATGCAAGACCTGAAAAAATGAAGCTCTATATTAAATACATGGTGTCCATCCGCTGTAAAATG
>JBDTTM010000239.1:0-6711 GCA_039930605.1 Bacteroidota bacterium | reverse complement strand
TACCCGGCGTCCGAGGTAAATCCAAACGTAAGTCTTTGTGTACCGCCCGCACCGATCGCGATTTTCAATGCGCCGAACCATATTTGCCCGGGGACGTGTACGGATTTTACAAGTCTTTCAGTAAATGCAACCTCTTACCAGTGGTCTTTTCCAGGTGCTGCACCAAATGTGAGTGTAGACCAAAATCCTACTAACATCTGTTATAATACACCCGGAACTTATTCGGTTTCTCTCGCTGTCAGCAATGTAAGCGGAACTGATACGTTGACGCTAAACAACTATATCACTGTTTACGCGTACCCTGCGCCACAGGGAATTTCACAGAGCGGGGATACGTTATTTGCAAACCAGGGTGCGGTGAGTTATCAGTGGTACCAGTTTGGAGTTGCGATTCCCGGAGCCACCAACTATTTTTATGTTGCACAGGGTGTGGGAGATTACAACGTAGTAGCTACGGACAATCATAATTGCGAGGTAGAGGCAGCGATCTTTGATGTAGTAGCTGCAGTGCAGAATATTGATGGTACCCACCAGCTTTCTATTTATCCGAACCCGGTTACAAATAAACTCACACTTCGAAGCAAGGTTGGAAGGGCAGGAGCGGTATCAATTGTGAACCTTCTCGGGGAAAATGTGATGGATGTTAATCCTGAAAGTTCAGGAAAGCAAGGCGACGCAGTCTATGATGTTTCTCAGCTTGCACCCGGTATCTATTACCTTGAAGCACGTACGTCGGGATTTATTTTCCGTTCAAAGTTCGTGAAGTCCGCTGCTAAGTAGGCGCAATAACTTTATTGTCTTATGTAGGAAACTGTCGCGGATAATTTTATTTCCGCTATATTTTGTATTCACCAATCTTTCGTACAAAATGAAATCAGTTCATATTATTTTGGATGGCTTATTGTTGCATACATCAACAGAAGAATACACATTGCTGCAATCAACACCATCTTAAACCAACTTGTAAATTATTAATAATAGAAGCGTGTCATGAAAAAAAAACTACTTCCACTGATTTTTATTTTATCGATTCAGTATTCATTCAGTCAAAACAAACGTGCCAATGTATGGTACTTTGGTTCCCAGGCAGGGATTGATTTTAATTCCGGAAGTGCTGTTGCTTTAAATAACAGTGCCATGAATGCAACGGAAGGATGCGCAACGATGTGTGATACCAGCGGCAGCCTGATGTTCTACACGAATGGCTTCAATGTATGGGATCGCAACCACAACCAGATGCCAAATGGAACGGGATTATTGGGAGGAAGTTCTTCGAGCCAGTCTTCTTTAATTGTTCCAGATCCTGGAAATTTAAATCAGTATTATATTTTTACAACTGCAAGTGATAACTCTGGTGGACTTACATATTCAATGGTTGATATGACTTTGAACGCAGGTAATGGTAATATTACCACGTTGAACACACCACTTGTAACTCCTGTCGGTGAAAAGCTGACCGGGTTTCAAAAGCCTGGCAGCAATGATATCTGGGTATTGACCCATGAATGGGGGACGGCTAACTTTTATGCATACCTGGTAACAGCAGCAGGATTAAATGCTCCGGTGATTACTTCCGTGGGTCAGGTACATTCGGGACCTGACAATGCAATCGGGTATATGAAGATGTCGCCAAATGGAGACAAGCTTTGCCTTGCGCAATCCAGGAACAATAATTTTGAATTGTTTGACTTTGACGCACTCACCGGAATTGTATCTAACCCGCTGATTCTACCCGCAACTTTTTTCACTTACGGAATTGAATTTTCCCAAGATGGAACGATCCTTTATGCTGCCGAATTCAGTAATAAAATTTACCAATTTGATCTTTCATTGGGAAGCGGCGCCGCCATTATTGCTTCGCAATTGCTGCTGCTTCCGACTCCTGTAGGCACTGAAATTGGAGCATTGCAGATGGCTCCGGATGGAAAAATATACGTGTGTAAAAACGGTGGCAATTTTTGTGGAGTCATTAATAATCCTGGAACACTTGGACAGGGTTGCAACTATGTTGACAATGGTTTCAACATCGCTCCTCACTCAGGAATTGAAGGGTTACCGAATTTTGTTCAGTCCATTTTTACGCAGGCACCTGCAACACCCATCGCACTTTTCAATACGCCGGATAATCACATCTGTCCCGGTACCTGTACCAACTTCACCAACCTTTCTGTGAATGGTGTATCTTATCTATGGAGTTTTGCCGGCGCAAATCCCTCAACAAGTACAGATGTAGATCCTGGTAATATCTGTTACAACACACCCGGATCTTATAGTGTTGAATTGATCACTTCCAATGCCATCGGAAGTGATACGCTGACCCTCAATAATTTTATTACGGTTTATCCTAACCCGGCTCCACAGGGAATCTCACAAAGCGGTGATACACTTATTGCAAATACAGGAGCAAACGCTTACCAATGGTATTTGAATGGAAACGTGATTCCCGGAGCTACGAATTCATTTTTTGTTGCACAGTCGGTCGGCGACTATAATGTGGTCGCAACAGATGCGAATGGTTGTGAAGTAGAGGCAGCGATTTTCGATGTGATTGCAGGCCTCACCCCGGCCATCTCCAAAGGAGAGGGAGTAACAGCCTATCCGAATCCTGTTCACGGGTTTCTTTCCATCTCACTGCCTTCTTATTTTTACGGGAAAACTTTTTTGAAGATTGCTGATGTTATTGGAAAAAATGTTTTTGCTAAAACGATTTCTAATCAAATTACCTCTCTCGATCTGAAGGATCTTTCTGAGGGTGTTTACATCCTCACTATCGATAATGGAGGTACGCGGATGATAAAGAAGATAGAGGTTAATTGATTTAGAGTTTCGAAAAAAAAGTCTACAGGTTTAATCTACAAATATGATTTTTCCAATACCGATTATTTCTGCATTAGCAGAAGTACTTAGTACTCTCCAAAAATAAATTCCAGGTTTCAAGTTGCGTCTTTGAAATTCATTTACGCTTTTACCAATCTCTGATTCTGAAATTTTTTCACCTTCCACATTGTAAATTTTAAAAAGCAATTTCTCGTTTTTGGTTTGCGGGCGGCAATAAATATTAAATGACGTTGTCGCAATTGTTGGATAAACGTAAATTCCCTGTTGCATTCCTGATAAAGAATTTATTCCGACCGGAGAAAAGTAAAACGGATATGACAAAGTTGAACAGCCGAATGAATTTATAAGTTCTACAGTATAAAATCCAGCTTGCGTTGGCACGTATTGATAAAAAGTTGCACCTGGAATAATTGTATCATTAAGATACCATTGAAACGACGAAGCACTTGAGCTCGGACTGAGTGTTGCTCCAAATTGAGATATTGTAGCAATGGGAGGAGAAGGATTAAACGTCATGCTAATGTTTGCGTAAGCATTACAACCATTTGTGTCAATGATACTTACCCCATAATATCTGGTAGTATCTGCATATGCTATTGAGTCGGTATCACCATTAGTCCACTGATAAGTACCATTCGAAGGAATGCTTGTTGTAAGCAGGACAGAATCTCCCATGCAATATGGAGGGACTGGAGTTGCAAGAATATTAAAGTTTATTTGAGGAAACACATCGACCAAAATTGAATCTGTAAAAGCGATGCAACCATTGTTTGATGCTCTTATTTTTAAATAGGTTGGCGAATTAATCGAAAGTTGAACACTGTCTGGTGACCAATTCCACCATTGATATGAAGTACCGTTGACAAAATAAAAGTAAGACCATTGAGGATTGTAGGTCGTTTTTAGTTCAAGATAGGTGTAAGGACAAACGATAGTATCTTGAGCTGGAAAAATATCAGGAGTTGGTGGAGGAGAAAATGTCAGGTAGCCATACCATGGATTGGTAGTATATGAACAGGCGGATGTATCGGATGTTATCACCACTTGATACCAACCGGTTTGCGTTGCAAAGAAAACGGAATCAGTGGCACCGGGAATAATGACACTATCCATAATCCATTGATAATTATGAAAAGGGGCAACTAAAGGGTAGGTTATTATTTCAATTGTGTCTCCGATACATCCCTGAGAAGTATTCCAATGAACCATTCCTTGTGCAGCTGTGTTAGAATAGACAAAAATGGAATTCGAAACACTACTGCAACCATTAGTACCCCTTACTTGAAGAAAATAATTTCCTGTTTCAAGCGCAAACGTAATACTGTCAATACCCGAACCATAAAAGCTTGAACCATTTCTCCTCCAATAGTAGATAAGATTATTCTGGCTTGACGTTGATGTTAAGTGTACAGTATCTCCATAGCATATACTTGTCGTGTCTGTTGCTGAAATTGAAATGTCAGGAATCGGTTTTACTGTAATGGTAATACAATCGCTGATAAAACTATTTCCTAAACTATCAGTCGCAGTTAAATAGTATGTGGTGGTTGAATCAGGATAAGCATCAGGATTAGGAACAGTATCAGAACTCAATCCTGATGACGGTGACCACGAGTATGAAATCGGTGGATTGCCAACAATTGCTGTAGAAGTGAAATGCACTGTATCACCAAAACAAATTGTGTGATTGGGCTCAACTGCTACATATAGTTGAGAAGTTCCGATATAGTAATAATCGCAATCAGTGCTTCTCCATTGCTGATCTGTTCCATAATCGTAGTGGGTCTCTCTAAGCAGTCCTGAACATGAATAAAGGTAACTGGTTCCCCATGAAGCAGCACCTTGAAAAGGACTTTCTCCTCCTGAAGAAATTAAATGACCTAAGGAGTCATATGAGTAGAAATAATAGGTTCCATTTCCGTCAGAGTAACTTGTAATTTGATCGCGGTAGTTGAAACAGGTACCCCCATCAAGCGTGTCTCTTATTCCTAAATTGAAAGAGTAACGAACCGTTGTAATACAATAATTGCCAAGAGTGTCATAGTCGTAAACCTTCCACGTTGAATCTGTAGGCGGTACAGTAACAGAGAGAACATAATTGATCAAACTCCCATTATAGGTATAGTAAGTATTATTTGTTGTATGCCAAACAGTAGTATCCCATCGTTGATCTACTTCGGTCAGCATTCTTCCAAGTGAATCATAATCATAAAGTTTCTGAGAAATATCTTTCCAGACAGTTGAGACATAATTCTGATCGAGAACGACAGAATCTTTATTAATAAGGTTGTACAAATGAATCATACGCGATTCCGCAATCCATGATGGACGATAAGTAGTAACGCTATCAACCTTATTATTTTGATTGTAAGAATAATTAATCCAATAATAACTGTCAACTTCACTCCTTAATAATCCTGTATTAATATCAAAAGTGTCGACAGTATAATTTCCTCCGGATTGCTGCCCATCCAACCAGTTAATGCACGATTGAATGATTATTGAATCTGTTTGCGCGATTAAGGGTGTGGATGCGATGAAAAAAAGAAGGGATAATAAAAGTAATTTTCTTTTCATGAAAATAAAAATCGAAAATATTTTTTAGAGAAACTCATTTGAAAACTTTATTCATTTCATATCTCAGAAACAAAAATAACGAATTTCTGCTTAGAATAACAAGTATCTCATTCCGACACTTCGGGGCAAACCTAAACCATGTACATCACTTCCTTCACAGCTTTTATCACCCTTTCAGGATTAGGAAGATAGGCTTCAATTAATGTTGGCGCATAGGGGAGAGGGACGTCTCCACCCATAACACGCCTGATAGGCGCATCGAGGTAGTCAAAAGCATCCCGCTGTACTTTGAAGCCGATTTCGGATGCAATGGATGCGAGCGGCCAGCTTTCTTCAACAATGACAAGGCGGTTTGTTTTCTTCACTGAGTTGATCACAGTTGCATAATCAATTGGCCGCACACTGCGCAGATCTATTACTTCTGCATTGATATTTTCTTTGGCTAATTCCTCAGCACCTTTCAACGCAATTTTCATCATCTTGCCAAAAGAAACAATGGTAACATCCGTTCCTGGTCTTTTGATATCAGCAACTCCAATGGGAATCAAATATTCTCCTTCAGGAACCTGTCCTTTTTCGCCATACATCTGCTCGCTCTCCATAAAGATGACAGGATCGTTGTCGCGGATGGCGCTCTTCAGCAAGCCTTTTGCATCTGCAGGGTTGCTTGGAATCAGTACTTTCAACCCCGGACAATTGGCATACCAGTTTTCAAATGCTTGCGAATGCTGTGAACTCAACATACCCGCCGAGCCTGTTGGTCCACGGAATACAATGGGTACAGTATATTGTCCACCGCTCATGCTCATCATTTTGGCTGCGGAATTGATAACCTGGTCGATTGCTACGAGTGAAAAGTTAAACGTCATGAATTCGATAATAGGACGCAAGCCGTTCATAGCTGCGCCTACACCGATACCAGCAAAACCAAGTTCAGCAATGGGTGTATCAATTACACGCCTTTCCCCGAACTCATCGAGCATACCCTGGCTCACTTTATAGGCACCATTGTATTGCGCCACTTCTTCCCCCATCAGGAATACGCGTTCGTCTCTGCGCATTTCTTCACTCATTGCTTCTCGAAGCGCTTCCCGGAATTGAAGTTCTTTCATTGGTTTGTTTGACTGGTTGATTTGTAAATTCGTATTCCCCTGAATCCTGTTGTGGTTTGCAAAAATAGAATTTAAAAGAGAACCAAAAATATCCCTTTTCAATACGTTTAAGCCCTGTCTGTCGGGCTGTTCCCTAATCACCTAGTTACCTAATCACCTAATCACCTAATCACCTAATCACCTA